>NZ_JBPTTK010000006.1:0-263351 GCF_053290175.1 Enterobacter sp. 186315
AAGGAATAAGCTGAGGGAATCGCGAAGCGACGATTTTCTTGCCGGGAGCCCGGGTCGCCAGGGGGGCGGCGGCGAGCCCCCATGGCACGTTCACAAGTGTTGTGGTGACAGAGAAGCAGAGAACGTAAAGTGAACGTAATGACCACCTGAGCCGTATGTTTCCCCTCACCCTAACCCTCTCCCCAAAGGGGCGAGGGAATGATACCGCGCTCAAATTTTATCTGGGGAGCCCTCACCTCGTGGGTGAGGGCAACAGGCCGCTACTTACTCTTAATATCAAACACATCCGTCCCCAGATGGTTATAGTCCACTTTCTGCAACTTAAAGTTGGTGATATACACCGGCGGTCCCTTCTTGCCTGAGATAAACGGATAATCATTCTTTATCTCTTTGGCCGCGATCCCGGTCCACTGGGAGAAGAACTTCAGGAAGTCATTCGCCGAACGGCGCGCTTTCACGATCCGATGCGTTTTGTCATCGCTCGACAGCACCATAAAGGGCACCTGGAAGTTCTGCTGGAACTTGTCATCGTGCGCCAGATACTGCACCTCTTTCCCGCGCTCTTTAAAGGCTAAACCGTGGTCGGAGAAATAGACCATCGAGAAGCTATCCCCGGTGTTGCGCAGCTGGGTATAAAGCTTGCTCAGCAGATCGTCCGTTTGCGTCATGGTGTAGAGATAGCACGAGGTCTCCTTCGACTGCACAAACTCGGCGTACTTGCCGCCGGTCCTGTCACAAGCCTGCGGGTGCGACCCCATCAGATGCAGCACAATCAGCTGCGGCTGGGTGCGCTGAGTCGCAAAGACCTGGGCGGTCATCTTTAGCAGGGCGTCGTCTTTGGTGTTTTTATCGGCTTCAAAGTCACCGTTTTTGAGAAAATGCTCTTCGTCAGCGCGCTTAGCGATACTGGCGATGGCGGTATCGTACTCGCCAATCTGCCCCTGGTTGGAGAACCACCAGGTCTGGAATCCGGCGCGGTTTGCCAGCGTCACAAAGTTATCCTGATACAGCGGCTTGCCGTCTTCCACGCGGTTTAAGGTCAGGCCGAGGGATTTTTGCGTCGAGCCGCTGGCGGCGATGTAATCGGTAAACAGGGTGCCGTTGACCGAGCTGGCGAACGGGGTGTTGTTCCAGTGGCCGCCAAACGCGCCCAGCGCATCGCGACGCGCGCTTTCGCCAATCACCACCACGTAGGTGTGATACTTCGGCTTAACGGCGAGCACGTTCCAGGTGTCTTTCATGTTCGACAGCTCAGCCATGCGCGTCTGCTCGTCCACCACTTCCTGGTTGTTCACTATTACGTCTTTCACGAAGCGGAATACCGGATAGCCCGTGTCTTTCAGCTTAAACACGCCGCCCCAGGCCAGGTTTTGCACCGGCGCGACAAAAAAGGTCGCCACGCTAAACGCCAGGCACAGGCTTTCGATTTTACCCCAGGCTTTTTTCTCCTCGGGTTTGCGGCGCACGGCAATTACGCCCAGCGCAAAGATGAAAAGCCCGACCACGTAGTTGTACCACGGGAAAATGGTGAGGATCTCCGTGGACTCCTCCATGTTGGTGGAGTGCAGCGCCAGCAGGGTATTGAAGTTCGGCGAGCCGTAGGCCTGGCCAAACGGGAAATAGAACGCCGCGATCAGCGAACACACGCCCACCAGCGTTTTCTGCGCCAGCGGCGCGCTTCGCCACAGCAAATGCAGGATGCAGGTGAAGGCGACGGCATATAGAAGGCTAAACGGATAGCCCAGCGCGAAGTTAATCAGCAGCGATTGCAGAAAGTAGAATCCCGTCCACGGGCTTAAGGCCCGGCTGCGGGTAATAAGTGTTTCTTTCAGGGTTACGTTCATAAATCACTATCATGAAAACGCCATGTGCTCACCCTGGCGTCGAGGGTCAAAGCCTGCCTGACAGTGCGTGGAGAGGGAATGTGGGTCCGCTTCAGCGAGCCGCAAATGGTGCAGGGCTGCAAGAAGATAGAGCGAGCGCGTAATAAGGTCAACAGTTGCTAAAGGTATGTTTTGCGAGGGGGACTGCAAATCCGCAAAAAAGATCGGGAATTAGGCGGCCGGAGGCCATTTAATCGGGGGATTGTGACAAGAAAATGAAGCGGCGTACCGCACGCCGCTTTAGTGGGAAGGTTTGTCGTCCTGGTGCGGTTTGTTGTTAAACATATCGCACAGCATATTCAACAACATCAACCGTACTTTGAAGGGAGAATGGCTAAACACGTTCATACACCTCTTGAATTCGTTCATATGACCTCCTGATTTAAGATCCCTTCGATCCGTGAAGGGTGACTGCATTACATACAGATATAGCACAGGCTATATTACATAGCTACGGCTATTTCGTTAATTTTTTGTGCTTGTAGAGCTATGGTTTACAATGTGCGCTCTTGTCACGAGGCGCTGGAAGCGTCACCCCATTGAGGACACACAATGAACCGTCGCGCAGGTAAGCCAACAATAAAAAAAACGACGCAACTGGTTAATGTTGAAGAGCATGTTGAAGGGTTTCGTCAGGTTCGCGAGGCGCATCGGCGTGAATTAATTGATGACTACGTTGAGCTGATTTCGGATCTGATCCGCGAGGTGGGCGAGGCGCGTCAGGTGGACATGGCCGCGCGGCTGGGCGTTTCTCAGCCAACTGTCGCCAAAATGTTAAAACGTCTGGCGTCCGTCGGCCTGATCGAAATGATCCCCTGGCGCGGCGTATTTTTAACGCCAGAGGGGGAAAAGCTGGCGCACGCGAGCCGCGAACGCCACCAGATAGTCGAAAACTTTTTGTTGGTATTAGGCGTGAGTGAGGACATCGCGCGCCGTGATGCCGAAGGCATGGAACATCACGTCAGCGAAGAAACGCTGGCGAAGTTCCACGAGTTCACCCTGAAATACGGTCCTTCTGCTGAATGAACATTCCCGGCTTGCAGGCGCTGAAACGCGATCGCTTCTTTCATCTTTTACTCATTATCGGCGTTGGGCTAAGCCTGTTTGTGCCGTTCGCGCCGCGCACCTGGCCTGCGGCGATCGACTGGCGCACCATTATTACCCTGAGCGGCCTGATGATGCTCACCAAAGGGGTTGAGCTGAGCGGCTATTTTGATGTGCTGGGGCGCAAAATGGTGCGCCGCTTTGCCACCGAGCGCAGGCTGGCGCTGTTTATGGTTTTCTCCGCCGCCGTGCTCTCCACGTTTCTGACCAACGATGTGGCGCTGTTTATCGTCGTGCCGCTGACCCTGACGCTGCGCCGACTTTGTGAAATCCCGGTCACGCGCCTGATCATCTTTGAAGCGCTGGCGGTGAACGCCGGTTCTCTTCTGACCCCCATCGGCAACCCGCAAAACATCCTTCTGTGGGGGCGCTCCGGGCTGTCGTTCGCGGCCTTCACCTGGCAAATGGCGCCGCTGGCGCTGGTGATGATGCTGTCGCTGCTGGCGGTGTGCTGGTTTGCCTTCCCGGATAAAAAACTGCAATACCACAGCGGCGCCACCGGCCCGGAGTGGCAACCGCGTCTGGTCTGGAGCTGCCTCGCGCTCTACATCGTTTTCCTGACGGCGCTGGAGATGAAGCAGGAGCTCATCGGCGTGGCGCTGGTCGCCTGCGGCTTTTTATTCCTCGCCCGGCGCGTTCTGGTCAGCGTTGACTGGACGCTGCTGCTGGTGTTCATGGCGATGTTTATCGACGTGCATCTGCTTATTCAGCTGCCGGTGCTGCAAAACGTGCTTCACAGCGTCAGCGGCCTGTCGCAGGCGGGACTATGGCTCACGGCGATTGGGCTGTCGCAGTTTATCAGCAACGTGCCGTCCACGATTTTACTCCTCAACTACGTGCCGCCATCGGCGCTGCTGGCCTGGGCGGTCAACGTCGGCGGTTTTGGCCTGCTTCCCGGCTCGCTTGCCAACCTGATAGCCCTGCGAATGGCAAACGATCGCCGCATCTGGTGGCGCTTCCACCTCTGGTCTGTACCGATGCTTGTTTGGGCCGCCGCCGTCGGATTCGGACTATTCCTTCTCATATAGTGCGTTATTTGTCAGTTTATCCTGGCAAATGTATAGCAACGTCCTAGCTTTAGTGAACGGCATAGTGTGATGCCGCTCACTGACAGGACCGTTGCTGAACATGGCTGAAGATCAAAACCCGCCTGCTGACGAGCAGGAACAAAACAATAACGAGCGTAAACGCCCGGGCAAAAAACCGCTCATCATCCTCGGTGTCGTGGTGGTGGTGATGGTTATTGTGGCGCTGGTGTGGTGGTTCTTGACCCGCAATGAAGAGACCACCGACGACGCCTTCACCGATGGCGATGTAGTGACGATAGCCCCCAAAGCGGCGGGTTACGTCACCGAGCTTAAAGTGCGCGATAACCAGCGGGTGAAGAAGGGCGACCTGCTGGTGGTGATCGATCCGCGAGATAACACCGCCCAGCGCGATCAGGCCCAGGCACAGCTTGGGCTGGCGATTGCGCAGCTCCATCAGGCGCAGGCGCAGCTGGCGCTCTCGAAGGTGCAGTATCCCGCCCAGCGCGACGAAGCCAAAGCCCAGGTGCTGAAAGCGCAGGCGGACATGGCGAACGCGCAGGCCGAGTACCGCCGCCAGCGCGGCGTCGATCCGCGCGCCACTACCCAACAGAACATTGACTCTGCCAATGCCCAGCTGCGAAGCGCGCAGGCCGGGCTGGCAAGCGCGCAGGCGCAGCTCGAAGTGGCGGAGCAGGTTCAGCTGCAAATCCGCCAGCAGGAAACGAACGTGGAAGCGCGTGAACGTCAGGTCGATCAGGCCAAAGCGCAGCTGGAAACGGCAAACCTTAATCTCTCCTATACCGAAGTTCGCGCCCCGTTTGACGGCTTTGTCACTAAGCGTAACGTCCAGACGGGCACGCTGGTGCAGGCAGGCACCGCGCTGTTCTCGCTGGTCTCGCCCAACATCTGGGTGGTTGCCAACTTCAAAGAGTCGCAGCTTGAGCGCATGAAGCCCGGCAATAAAGTCACGGTATCGGTCGATGCCTGGCCGGACATGGAGCTGGAAGGCCACATCGACAGCATCCAGCAGGGCAGCGGCTCGCGCTTCTCCGCGTTCCCGTCGGAAAACGCCACCGGTAACTTCGTGAAAATCGTGCAGCGCGTGCCGGTGAAGATTGTCATCGACAAAGGGCTGGATCCGAACAAACCGCTGCCGCTGGGGCTGTCGGTTGAACCGAAGGTCACGCTGGAATGACGGATCACAGCCAGGATAACTGGAAACCGGCCAGCAACCCGTGGGCGGTGGCGATTGTCGTGACGCTGGCGGTGTTCATGGAGATCCTCGACACCACCATCGTCAACGTCGCGCTGCCGCACGTGGCCGGGTCGCTCTCGGCCAGCTATGACGAATCCACCTGGGTGTTAACCAGCTACCTGGTGGCAAACGGCATCGTGCTGCCGATTTCGGCCTTTCTGAGCCGGCTGTTTGGCCGCAAGCAGTTCTTCCTGATCTGCATCGTGATGTTCACCATCTGTTCGTTCCTGTGCGGCATCGCCACCGAGCTGTGGCAGATCATCTTGTTCCGCATCATGCAGGGCTTCTTCGGCGGCGGTTTGCAGCCGACGCAGCAGTCGGTGCTGCTCGATTACTTTAAGCCGGAGGATCGGGGCAAAGCCTTTGGCCTGTCGTCGATCGCGATTATCGTTGCCCCCGTGCTGGGGCCGACACTTGGCGGGTGGATCACCGATAACTACTCCTGGCGCTGGGTGTTCTTTATCAACATTCCGGTGGGGATCGTGACGGTGCTGGCGATTTACCAGCTGCTGGAAGATCCGCCGTGGGAGAGCAAATCGAAAGATAAACTCTCGGTTGACTGGACCGGGATCGGCCTGATCGCGCTGGGGCTGGGCTGCCTTCAGGTGATGCTCGACCGGGGCGAAGACGAAGACTGGTTTAATTCGAACTTTACCCGCACCTTCGCGGTATTAACGCTGATCGGGATTATTGGCGCGATTTACTGGCTGCTGTACGCCAAAAAACCGGTGGTCGATCTGCACTGCATGAAGGACCGAAACTTTGCGGTTTCCAGCCTGCTGATGGCGGGGATGGCAATGATCCTGTACGGCAGCTCGGTGGTGATCCCGCAGCTGGCGCAGCAGGATTTAGGCTATACCGCGACCTGGTCCGGGATGGTGCTCTCGCCCGGCGCGGTGCTGATTGTCCTGACCATCCCGCTGGTGCTGAAGCTGATGCCGGTGGTGCAGACGCGCTGGATCATCGCCTTTGGCTTTACCTGTCTGGCGGTGTCGTTCTTCTGGTCCCGCAACCTGACGCCGGATATCGATTTTGAAACCCTGGTGCTATTCCGCAGCGCCCAGTCGATTGGCCTCGGGTTCCTGTTTGTGCCGCTCACCACCATCGCTTTTATTTCGATCCCGCGAAGGCTGAATGCCGATGCGGCAGCGCTGTTCACCATGTTCCGCAACGTGGCGGGGTCGATTGGGATTTCGCTCTCGACGGCGGCCATTACCGAACGCTCTCAGGCGCATAGCGCGCATCTGGCCTATCACGCCACGCCGTTTAACGAGCAGTTCCAGCAGGCGATACGCGAAAGCGCCCAGGCTATCCAGAACTTCACCACGCAGGTGGGCGATCCCACCGGCATTGCCACCGGGCGCATGTACCAGACCATGATCGAGCAGTCGCGTTTTCTGGCCTACATCGACGTCTTCACCCTGTTGAGCGCGGTGGCCTTTTTACTGATCCCGTTTTGTTTGTTGCTCTCGCCGGTTAAGAGCGAGGGGAGTGCAGGAGCACACTGATGATACACAGACGTTTACACCCTCTGATGATAATGATGCTGCTGGTGGGCTGCGCCGTGGGGCCGGATTACCAGCAGCCTGCGCCGCAAACGCCCACCCAGTGGAACGATAAAGGCGATAGCGCGGTGAAATCGCAAACCACCTCCGCCGCCACTAACCCGCGCTGGTGGAAAACCTTCGGTTCGCCGCAGCTCGACAGCCTGGTAGAGCGCGCCATCGCCGGGAACTTATCCCTGCAACAAACGGTGCTGCGCATCGCCGGGGCGCGTGAACAGATCAACCAGGCGGGCGGGGCGTTTTTCCCGTCGGTGAATGGAAACGTGCAGGCCACGCGCCAGCAGCTTGGGCTGGAAGGGGAGCTGAAATCCCACGGCGTGTATGACCAGCTCGATAACGTCGACCCGGAACTTAAAGGGGCGTTAGGGCCATTGACGCAGCCGATCAATCTGTATCAGGGCAGCTTTGATGCCCAGTGGGAGCTCGACCTGTGGGGCAAGGTGCGCCGTCAGGTGGAGGCCGCCGAAGCCCAGCAGCGAGCGGCCATTGAGCAGCGCAACGACGCGCTGGTGTCCCTTGAGGCCGAAGTGGCGCGCGCGTGGCTCCAGCTGCGCGGTGCCCAGAGCATTATCGCCACCCTGAATACCCAGATTGAGAGCGCGCAGCAGACGCTGGAGCTAACGCAAAGCCGCCAGCGCGGCGGGCTTTCGCCGCAGCTCGACGTCGAAAACGCGCGCGCCCAGCTGGGTAATCTTGAAGCGCAGCTGCCGCAGTATCAGGCGCAGGAGAGACAGGCGATGAACGGGCTGGCGATCCTGCTCGGCAAACCGCCGGGCGCGCTGGACGCCGAGCTACAGTCCGCGCAGCCAATGCCCGCGCTGCCGAATATCGTGCAGACGGGGATCCCTTCTACCCTGGCGCGCCGCCGTCCTGACGTGCGTGAAGCGGAGGCAAATCTCCACGCCGCGACGGCGCAGATCGGTGTGTCGGTGGCGCAGCTGTTCCCGAGCGTTACCCTGTCCGGCCAGTTCGGCCTGCGCAACAGCGATACCAACTGGCTGACCGACTGGAGCAGCCACTTCTACAGCTTTGGCCCGCAGGTCTCTATTCCCATCTTCCAGGGCGGTCGCCTGGTGTCGAGCGTGAAGGTGGCGCGCGCGCAGCAGGGGGCGGCGGTGCTGGACTACCGTCAGACCGTGCTGACCGCGCTCGGGGATGTGGAAAACGCGCTGGTGAGCTATCGCACCGATCAGCAGCGTGAAGCGGGTCTGGCGAAGACCATCGACGCGCTGCAAAACGCCTTCGACCTGGCGAGCGACAGCTACCGGCAGGGGATCGCAACCTTTATCGACGTGCTGGACGCCCAGCGGCAGCTGGCGCAGGCCCAGCAGCAGCGCGCTCAGGCGCAGGTGCAGAGCGCAATCGACCTTGTGGCGCTCTACAAGGCGCTTGGCGGCGGCTGGGAGCCGTATCAGCAGGTGCAGCTTCCGGATTACAGCGTCTTTGGCGACGCCCCGCGCGGATAACATTCAGAGGATTGGGCAAGAAACGGACAGGAACGCCACATTCGCGATAGCTATGGGGCGGGTATAACTGTCGGGTACCCATCTCACGACATGCGAGGAAAGTGTTATGCGTTATCAAAAACTGGGCAATACCGGTCTGTTTGTTTCTGAACTGTGCCTCGGCACCATGACCTTTGGCGGAGAAGGCGGCATGTGGGGCAAAATTGGTCAGCTGCGACAGAGCGAATCCGAGCAGCTGGTAGGCCGCGCGCTCGACGCTGGGATCAACTTTATCGATACGGCGGACGTTTACTCGGAAGGGCGCTCGGAAGAGATCCTGGGGCAGGCGCTGAAAAACCTGAAGGTGCCGCGCGAAAACGTCGTCGTGGCCACTAAAGTGTTCGGCGAAACCGGCACCGCCGGGGTGAACTCGCGCGGCAGCTCGCGCTATCACATCGTCAGCAGCGTGAAGGAGAGCCTGCGCCGTTTGCAGCTCGACCATATCGATCTCTATCAGCTCCACGGGTTTGATCCCGCCACGCCGATTGAAGAAACGCTGTACGCGCTGGATAACCTGGTGCAGCACGGCCACGTGCGCTATATCGGCGTGTCGAACTGGGCGGCCTGGCAAATCATGAAGGCGTTGGGCATGTCCGAGCGGCTCGGGCTGGCGCGTTTTGCCTCGTTACAGGCTTACTACACCATCGCCGGGCGCGATCTGGAGCGCGAGCTGGTGCCGATGATGCAGAGCGAAGGCGTCGGCCTGATGGTCTGGAGCCCGCTGGCGGGCGGCCTGCTCAGCGGAAAATATGGCCGCGACGGGCAGGGCGAGGCGGGCAGCCGCCGTCTGGAATTTGACTTCCCGCCGTTAGAAAAAGAGCGCGCGTTCGACTGCGTGGACGTGATGCGCACGATAGCCGAGAGCAAAGGCGCGTCGGTGGCGCAGATCGCGCTGGCGTGGCTGCTGCATCAAAAAGCGGTGACCAGCGTGATCATCGGCGCTAAGCGCGTGGATCAGCTGGACGACAACATCGCCGCCACCGGTATTCGCCTGAGCGAAGATGAGCTTAAACGGCTGGACGCGGTCAGCGCGCTGCCGCGAGAATATCCGGGCTGGATGCTGGAACGTCAGGGCGAATATCGCCGCAATCAGCTCGCACAGTAATACCCTCTCTTCCCCCGGTAACAATCCGCTTACCGGGGCGACCTCCCCTGGTCATTAATTCAACCCATCTCACAAAAACAGATCCTTTCCTTTGATTGAATTTTCAACTTCGCCTATATGACTAGTCATGAAATTTAAATGACTAGTCATATAGGGAGAGGCCATGAAGCAACAACTGCCAGCCAACTTTTTATGGGGAAACTCCGTTTCCAGTATGCAGACTGAAGGCGCGTGGAACGAGGGCGGAAAAGGGATGTCGGTGTACGACATTCGCGAAGCCGGAGAACATGCCTCAGACTGGAGAGTTGCCACCGACTCGTATCACCGCTACCGGGAAGACTTTGATTTAATGCAGGATCTGGGCATGAACTGCTACCGCTTTCAGATCTCCTGGAGCCGCGTTTGCCCGCTGGGCGACGGCGAATTCAACGAAGAGGGCATCGCCTTCTACGACCGCTTTATCGACGACCTGATTGCCCGCGGTATCGAGCCGATGGTCTGTCTCTACCACTTCGACATGCCGCTGGCGCTGGCGCAGGAGTACAACGGCTTTAACGATCGCCGGGTGATGGACGCCTTTATCCGCTACGGCAAAAAGATGATCGACCGCTTCGGCGATCGCGTGAAGTACTGGTTAACCTTCAACGAGCAGAACATCTTCCACATGCCGGAGGCGTTTCGCATCTCCGGCTACATGAAAGGGGAGAAGACCCTGCGCGAGCTGTATGAGCTTCAGCACCATTCGATGGTGGCGCATATGGCCCTGACGGAATACCTGCACCAGACCAAACCGGGCCAGCTGATGGGCGGGATGCTGGCGCACCAGCTTATCTATCCTGCCACCTGCAAGCCGCGGGATATCTTCTGCGCCCAGCAGTACGACGAATTCCTCAATCAGAACCTGCTGCGCGTCTTCGCCGGACAGGGCTATAGCCCGGCGGTGATGGCGGTGGTGGAGCAGGAGGGCTTCGGCGATATCTACCGTCCGGAAGATTTAGCCCTGCTGGCGCGCACCAAAAATGACTATATGGCGTTTAGCTATTACGCCAGTAAAACGCTGGACAGCGATGCGATCCCGGACGGGACGCCGGTGAACTATTACCTGCTGCACGGTGAGAAAAACAACCCGCACCTGAAGGCGACCGAGTGGAACTGGCAGATCGACCCGCTCGGTTTTCGCACCATCATCACCCGCTATTACAACGACTGGCGTCTGCCGGTCTTCCCGATTGAAAACGGTATCGGGGTGATCGAATCCTGGGACGGGGTCAACCCGATTGAGGACACCTACCGCATCGACTATCACCGGGCGCATATCGAAGCCATGAAGGCGGCGATGTTCGAAGACGGGGCCGAGGTGATCGGCTATCTCGGCTGGGGGCTGATCGACATTCTTAGCTCCCAGGGCGATATGCGTAAGCGCTACGGCGTGGTGTACGTGAACCGTGAAAACCACGATCTGCGTGACCTGAAGCGCGTGCCGAAAAAGAGCTATGCGTGGTTGAAACAGGTAATCCATACCAACGGACGCGAGATGTAAGTTGTACGCTGCCGGGCCGTTTTTGTGACTGATGAATGGGAATATCCGCTATGTCTGAAGCAAAAATTACACCGAATATGCAGTCCTTAGTTGACCGATTTGTTGATTTTTCAGCGCGCCTGGCAAACCAGGTACACCTTCGCTCGCTGCGTGACGCCTTCGCCACGGTGATGCCCATCTTTATCCTCGCCGGATTAGCGGTGCTGGTGAACAACGTGGTCTTTCCGTGGATTTTTCACGGCGACACGCTGGCGCAGTTCAAGGTCTGGGGCGAGGCGATCGTCAACGGCACGCTGAATATCGCCGCGCTGCTGCTGGCCCCGATGATCGCCTGGTCGCTGGCGCGCAACAAAGAGTTCGACAACCCGGTTTCGGCAGTGGTCATCGCCGTCAGCAGCTTCATTATTATGATGCCGATGCGCCTGCAACTTACCCCCGTCGGCAGTGATACCACGGTGAACGTGACGCAGGTGCTGACCTTCACCAACATCGGCTCGACCGGGATTTTCGCGGGCGTGCTGATTGGCCTGCTCTCGACGGAAATTTTTATCGCTATCTCGCGCCTGAAGGTGCTGAAAATCTCGCTGGGGGAAAACGTGCCCCCGGCGGTGAGTCAGTCCTTCACCGCGCTGATACCGACCATCCTCACGCTTTCGCTTTTCGCCGTGCTGGCGGCGGTGCTCTCTGTCGTGCTGCACACGGATCTGATCCATCTCATCACGACCTTTATTCAGCAACCGCTGCGGCTGATAAACACCAGCCTGCCGGGGACGATTTTCATCTATAGCTTCGGGAATTTCCTGTTTACGCTGGGGATCCACCAGTCGGTGGTGAACAGCGTGGTGCTGGAACCTTTCCTGCTGATCAACACTAATGAGAACATGCTGGCCTTTGCCAACGGTCAGCCGATCCCGCATATCATCAACAATATCTTCGTCCCGACCTTCGGCATGGTGGGCGGCACGGGCAGCACCATTTCGCTGCTTATCGCCATCTTTATCTTCTCCCGGCAGCAGTCGGCGAAGCAGGTGGCGCGGCTCTCGCTGGCGCCCGGTTTATTCAATATCAACGAGCCGGTGATTTTTGGCCTGCCGATTGTTTTCAACCTGCCGCTGATGATCCCGTTTGTCCTGTTGCCCGCAATCGGTATTTACTTTGCCTGGCTCTGTACTACGCTCGGATTAATGTCGCGCTGCGTGGTGATGATCCCGTGGACGACGCCGCCCATTCTCAGCGCCTGGCTCGCCACCGCCGGGGACTGGCGGGCGGTGGTGGTGCAGTTGGCAATCATCATATTTGGTGTATTCTTCTACCTGCCTTTCCTCAAGATTGCCGAGCGAGTGGCCTTGAGAAATAGCGGGACAGAACATTAACGAAAGGACAGGACGATGGCGGCGAAGTACATCACCATAGCGCGTGAAATTAAGAAGCGCATTATCAGCCAGCAGTATGCCGCCAATGAACCGCTGCCGGATCAGTTTGCGCTGGCGGCGGAGTTCAATTCCAGCCGCATGACCATCCAGCAGGCGATGCGCCAGCTGATTGTCGAAGGGCTGGTCTACACCCGCCAGGGGCAGGGAACCTTTATTCGCAAAAACTTCCTGCAACTTTCCCAGTGGGATCTGTCCGGCAGCGACTACTTCGGCGCCACCAAAACCTGGGAACATATGGGAACCGTGAGCAGCCAGGTGGTCCATTTCGAACTGCGCTTTCCGACTGAAAAAGAGCAGGCGTCGCTGATGATTAACAGCGATGCGCCGGTGTATGACTTTATCCGCCTGCGGCTGCTCAACGGTGAACCCATGTCGCTGGACTCCACCGTCATGCCGCTCAATCTGGTGCCCGGCCTCAATAAAAGCCATCTCGCCAGCTCGGTGTTTCGCTACGTGCAGGAGACGCTGGGGCTAAAAATTATGGGATCGTACCGCGTCGTGCGCGCGCTAAAACCGAACGCGCTGGATATGCAGCATCTGGTGTGCGAACAAACCGATCCGGTACTGGAGGTAGAGCAGGTGATTTATCTGGAGGATGGCACACCGCTGGAGTATGCCCACTGCCATTATCGGTACGACCACGGGGGGATCGTGATCGTTAATAATGGTTAATCAGGCGCAGGACTCGAAGTAGCTGTCGGTATCTTTAATATAAAGATCGTTCTGGCAAAGATAGGAGATTTGGCCCGGTTTGAACGTAAAGCGAATCTTCTGGAAAAGCGAACGCTTAATTTTGCTGGTATTTGCACGGGACAGGCCGTAGTCATGGATGATTTCATGAACATGACGAATGCTCTGCGCGGAAACATAGACCGGCGTCTTGGTCAACTGGATAAGCTTGCTGATCCAGATATCGTCCGCGCGTGGACAAACCTTAAGAAAGTCCTCATTTGCGTGGAAATATTCCGGGATCATACTTTTTTTCAGCACCACGCCACCCAGTCCGGTGATGATATAGTCCTGCTCGATCACTTTGGGTACGGTAATTAACGGGAAGTTACGATAGGTATCCAGAATATCTTTTTTCTTCTTTACCGTTTTACGCACGCGGGCAGCAACGACATATTCTTGATTATGTCGGTAAAAATCAGCCAGCAGCGTTTCCGCCCAGACTTCGTTATAAATGGCATCATCGTCGGCGTAAATCAGAATATCGTCTTTGGTTGCCACTTGGAGTGCCGGGAATAACTTACGATAAGGGCCTGTATTTTTTACCCATTTAAAGACGAGGTTGGTGCCGGTACGACGGATCTTATCCGCCCACTCTGGCTCCTCAGTGATGCCTTCGTCACTGAGATAAGCATCTCTGGAAACCCAGACAACAATCTGGTCGACTTTAGTACTCTGATTCGCAAGGGACCACACTGTTTGCGAACAGAGATAAAGGCGCGATTTTGTCGTGGTTAAGTTAATACTGATCATCGTAACTAAGCGGGCTCCAGGAAGAATTTACAACCCTACAAAATGCAGAAAAAACTGATTTTATAAGTTGGCGCATCATAGCACTTACATGAAAAGAAGTAACCCCGAAGGTTTAACAGAAAATGGCGGTAATGGGAGATATAGCAATTATTGTCTTCTGGATGTATCAGGAATGTGGCGTAGCGCAAATAAAAAACCCCGACAATGTGCGGGGTTTTTCAGATTATTACCGGGTAGGGCGTTTTAGTTCAAACGCACCGGCATACCGGAACGGTTTTGAATCGCCTGATCCACAACGGTGGTTTCCACGTCAGCCTGAGAGGTGACAGCCTGCACTGCGCTGTTCAGGGTGATTGGCACGATTTCGTTGTTGTTAATCTGGTCTTCGCTGGTGGACAGCGGGTTATGCACTTCGATGTAACGGCTGCCGTCCGGTTCGGAGGTCGCTTTTACTGGCTCATTGATGAACTGTACGCGGGTGCCTACTGGAACATTCTCGAACAGGAACTTGATATCGTCGTTACGCAGACGCACGCAGCCGTGGCTTACGCGCAGGCCGATACCGAAGTTCGCGTTGGTGCCGTGAATGGCATACAGACGGCCAATATACAGCGCGTACAGGCCCATTGGGTTATCCGGGCCAGCAGGAACAACGGCTGGCAGCGGTTCGCCTGCGGCGATGTACTCTGCGTGCATCTTCGCGGTTGGGGTCCAGGTTGGGCCTGCTTTCTTACGCTCAACTTTGGTGGTCCAGTTCAGCGGGGTGTCTTTACCCAGCTGGCCGATACCGATTGGCAGCACGATCACGGTGTTGGTGCCTTTCGGATAGTAGTACAGACGCATTTCGGCGCTGTTGATTACGATACCTTCATGTACGGTATCCGGCAGGATCAGCTGCTGAGGAATGTTGAGCACGGTACCGGCTTTTGGCAGGTACGGGTCAACGCCCGGGTTCGCTTCCAGCATGTTAGACAGGCCGAGCTGGTATTGTGCAGCAAAGTATTCCAGCGGTTGGGTGTTACCTTCCTGGATAGTGACAACCTGATTCTGACCTACCAGACGGCTTCCGTCAGTCGGCAGAGGATAAGTCACCGCAGAGGCGGTTTTGCAAAAACCTACTACGGCAAACGCCGCCGCAAAAAGCGTTGTTAATTTCATGTTCATGTTATGCGAGGTATCTGAGCCACTCTGGCGATTAGTTGATAAGTCTGAATCTGTGATGGGAGCGCATTATATGTGCATTCCCTCCCACAGGGAATTCAGATGTGTACGAAATCACACTTTTTTCAATTTTGTTAAAGTTTAGTGGAAAGCCGCAACACGGGATCTCAATTCGGAATTGTGGCATAATGCCGCGTTTATCACACTTTTCGCAGGAATCTCCCCGTGTTAGTTACCAGCAACGTCACTATGCAGTTTGGCAGTAAGCCGCTGTTCGAAAATATTTCCGTCAAATTTGGCGGCGGCAACCGTTACGGCCTGATTGGTGCCAACGGTAGCGGTAAATCCACTTTTATGAAAATCCTCGGCGGTGACTTAGAGCCGACGCTTGGCAACGTATCGCTCGATCCTAACGAGCGTATCGGTAAGCTGCGTCAGGATCAGTTTGCCTTCGAAGAGTTCACCGTGCTCGACACCGTGATCATGGGGCACGGCGAGCTGTGGGAAGTGAAGCAGGAGCGCGATCGGATTTACGCGCTGGCCGAAATGAGCGAAGAAGACGGCTACAAAGTAGCGGATCTGGAAACGCAGTACGGCGAGATGGACGGTTATTCCGCCGAAGCGCGCGCGGGCGAACTGCTCCTCGGCGTGGGCATTCCGGTTGAACAGCATTACGGCCCGATGAGCGAAGTCGCGCCAGGCTGGAAGCTGCGTGTGCTGCTGGCACAGGCGCTGTTCTCCAACCCTGACATCCTGCTGCTCGATGAACCGACGAACAACCTGGACATCGACACCATTCGCTGGCTGGAGCAGACGCTGAACGATCGCGACAGCACCATGATCATCATCTCGCACGACCGTCACTTCCTGAATATGGTCTGTACCCACATGGCGGATCTGGACTACGGCGAGCTGCGCGTCTACCCGGGCAACTACGACGAATACATGACCGCCGCCACCCAGGCGCGCGAACGTCTGCTGGCCGACAACGCCAAGAAAAAGGCGCAGATTGCCGACCTGCAATCCTTCGTGAGCCGCTTTAGCGCCAACGCCTCTAAATCCCGTCAGGCAACCTCGCGCGCCCGTCAGATTGATAAAATCAAACTCGACGAAGTGAAAGCGTCCAGCCGTCAGAACCCGTTCATCCGCTTTGAGCAGGATAAGAAACTGTTCCGTAACGCGCTGGAAGTCGAAGCCCTTTCCAAAGGCTTTGAAAACGGTCCGCTGTTTAAAAACTTCAACCTGCTGCTGGAAGTGGGCGAGAAGATTGCCATCCTCGGCGCGAACGGCGTGGGTAAATCCACGATGCTGAAAACGCTGGTGGGCGAACTTCAGCCGGACAACGGCACCGTGAAGTGGTCTGAAAACGCGCAGATTGGCTATTACGCGCAGGACCACGAGTATGAGTTCGAAAACGACCTGACCGTGTTCGACTGGATGAGCCAGTGGAAGCAAGAGGGCGACGACGAGCAGGCGGTGCGCAGCATTCTGGGGCGTCTGCTGTTCAGCCAGGACGACATCAAAAAGCCTGCGAAGGTGCTCTCCGGTGGTGAGAAGGGCCGCATGCTGTTCGGCAAGCTGATGATGGAAAAACCAAACATTCTGGTGATGGACGAACCAACCAACCACCTGGATATGGAATCCATCGAATCGCTGAACATGGCGCTGGAGATGTATCAGGGCACCCTGATCTTCGTGTCCCACGACCGTGAATTTGTCAGCTCGCTGGCGACCCGCGTGATCGAAATTACGCCAGAGCGCCTGGTGGACTTCACGGGTAATTATGAAGACTACCTGCGCAGCAAAGGTATCGACGGCTGAAAAAAGCCGGGTGGCGGCTTCGCCTTACCCGGCCTACGTTCTATCCCCTCTCCCCGTGGGAGAGGGTTAGGGTGAGGGCATCAGGCCGCACTACACCACCCACTCTCTCCCCTCAACCCCATTCACCCGCAGCTTACGTTTTTCCCCCGCCGGTAACGACACATTCAGCGCTTTCCACGCCGGACGGTAATCCCCGCGCGCATTCACCGTCAGGTCAATGACCGAACCGCTGCACGCCATCTCCCACGCTACCCACAGCGCGTTGCCGTTCTGGTAGCCCCAGCTTTCACCGTCATCTTCAAACAGCAGGCCGGAAGTTGTCCCTGTGCCTTTCAGCGGGAACAGCTTCAGCTCGCGGGTATCGTCTTTCTCAGCGGAAACGTGCGTAATACGCTCGCTGAGCGGCAGACCCGCCCCGGCGCGCACCAGCAGCGGCAGTTTTTCCAGCGGCGCGTCGCGCACGATCCACTGCCCGCCCGCAAACCACTCGTGGGTATAAAAATCGTACCAGCCGGTTTCGTTATCCGGCAGCCAGAGGCGGCGCTCGCGCTGTCCGGCCTCCACCACGCTTGCCACCAGCAGGTCGCGCCCCAGCAGGAACTCATCGCACTCTTCAAACGTCTGCACGTCGTGCTCGTGATCGAGGAAGGTCGGGCGCAGCATCGGCTCGTCGTCGGCGTGCGCCTGCCAGAGCAGGGTGTAGAGATAGGGCAGCAGACGATAGCGCAGCTCAATCGCACCGCGAATGGCGGGGGTGACGCCCGGATACATCCACGGCTCGTTGACCGTGTGGTCATCGTTCCACGAGTGAATGGTAAAGCGCGGATGCATCACGCCGTTTTGCACCCAGCGCACGAACAGCTCGGCGTCGGGCTTATCGCCGGAGAAACCGCCGACGTCGTGACCCACGTTAAACAGCCCGGACAAACTCATGCCCAGCCCCATGCGGGTGTTATAGCGCAGCGTTTCCCAGCTGGTGCGGTTGTCGCCGCTCCAGGTCTGCACGTAGCGCTGCATCCCGGCGCAGCCGGAACGGGAGATCAGATACGGGCGCTTTTCCGGGGCAAAGCGCTGCTGCGCTTCCAGCGAGGCGCGCATCATCAGCAGCGGCATCACCGGACGGATGTGCTTGATGGCGATCTCTTTGCCGAAGCCGTGACAGCGGGCTTCACCGTCCCACACTTCGAACTCGTTATTGTCGTTCCAGGTGGAGTCAATCCCCATCTCCAGCAGCTGCGTGGTCACGCCGTTCTGCCACCACTGCACGGTCTGCGGGTTGGTAAAGTCGAGATGGGAACCTTCATCGTCCCAGAAGCTTGAACGTTCCGGCGCATCGGTTTCTGAATCCCGGATGAACAGGCCGCGCTCCGCCACCTCGTTATAGCGCGGGTGATCCTGCAACAGGCACGGCTTAATGTTCGCCGCAAGCTTCAGCCCCGCGTCGTGGAACGCCTGGGTCATTACCTTTGGCTGCGGCACTTTGTCGTAGTTCCAGTTGAAGACGTAGCGCTTGCCGTCAATCGAGGTGTAGCCGGAAGAGAGCTGGAACGAGTCGCACGGAATCGCGTGTTCTTCACACAGGCGGATAAAGTTCATCAGCTGATTTTGCGCGTCCGGCGCGTCGGTGTAGTGCATGGTCGAGCCGCTGTAGCCCAGGCTCCATTTTGGCCCGAACAGCGTCTTCCCGGTCAGGCGCACAAAGGCTTTGGTGACGTCCAGCACCCGTTTGCCGGTAAAAATGTAGTAATCGATATCGCCCGCTTCCGCCTGCCAGCGGCGGTAGGCCGTGTGGTAGTTGTCTATCTCGTTGCCCAGATCCAGCCAGCAGCTGCTCAGGTTGTCGTAAAACAGGCCGTAGCTCACGTCGTCGCGGCGGGCGAGGGTGAACGGAATGTGCTTGTACAGCGGATCGGTGCTGGCGGCGTTATACCCCATCGCGTCGAGGTTACGCATTTCGAAGCGCTTACCGTTGCGCTGCAAATCGCCCGCTTTTTCGCCAAGACCATAGAAACGCTCGTCCTTGCGGCGGCTCAGGTAGTGCGCTACCCCGTCGCCGTGGGCGTTCAGCAGATAGGCGCTGGTCGGGCGGTCGTTGACCAGCGGCTGCCACTCGCCCGCGTCGTTGCGGTAGTCCCACTCCAGCCACAGCGGCTGATGCACGGTCACGCGCAGCCGTTCAGTCGCCACGGTGACGGTGTCGTCCTGCTGCGTCAGCGTCCACGCCGGGCAGGTAAAACCGCTTAAATCGTCACGACGGCGACCTTCCCACGGCACGTCTTGTTCCGGGGCGATGCTCCAGGTGCGGTCGAGCGCCAGCTCGCCTTTGCGTTTAATCAGCACGCGGAACAGGTTCTCTTCCAGCACATACAGGCACAGGCGGTGCTGTTTATCGATCATCAGTTCCAGATGGTTCGCCGACTGCGTTTCTACGGTCCAGTTTTTCAGGGTTTTCATATGCAATACATCCACTATCAGGCGCGCGTGGCGCGACGTTCAGCAATAAATGCTACCAGGAAGACAGCGCCAATCAGGTCAAAGAAGCCCATGGCGATAAAGAGCGGGTTAAAGCCGATTTTGTCGGCGGTCACGCCGATTAACAGCGAGAACAGGAAGCTGGCGATCCACGCCGCCGAGCCGCGCATCCCGTTGACGGTGGCCATCTGGCCTTTGTCGAAGGACTCCACCACCAGGGCGCTCAACATGCAGGAAATGATCTGGTGCCCGAAGCCGCCGATGGAGATCAGCACGATGGTGATGTACGGGTCGCGGGTGATGGCGACGATGCCCAGGGAGATCATCAGGAACGCGCCGGTCACCGAGCTTGCCACCACCGAGTTCACGCGGGAGCAGCCGAACAGGCGGGTATACAGGCGGGTAAGATAGCCGCTTGCCACGCTGCCGAGGTCGGCGGCCAGGAACGGCAGCCAGGCGAACATCGCAATTTGCTTCAGATCCATGCCGTGCTCTTTGGCGAGATACAGCGGCACCCAGAAGCTCAGCACCGCCCAGGCCGGTTCCGCCATAAAGGCCGGGATGGCGATACCGTAAAAGCGTTTGTTTTTGGATACGGTTTTCAGCGCGGTCAGGAAGGGCAGCTTCACCGCAGGCGGCTCGTTGTCCTGCTTGATAAACGCCAGCTCGTCTTTGCCCAGGTTCGGGTGCTGTTCGGGGTTATGGTAGAACGCCCACCAGAGGAGCACCCACAGCAGCGCCAGCACGCCGGTGAACATAAACGCACCCTGCCAGCCAAAGGACGCGTGAGCAAAATAGATGATGGGCGGCGCCAGCATCGCGCCCACCGAAAAGCCCACGCCCGCCCAGCCCGCTGCCACAGGGCGTTCTGATTTCGGGAACCATTCGCCGATGGTTTTGGCGTTCGCCGGGGTCGCGGCGGCTTCGGAAGCGCCCATAAAGAAGCGCAGGATGGCGAGATGCAGCCAGCTTCCGGCACCCGCATGGAAAATACACATCAGCGCCCAGAGTCCGGCACAGACCATAAAGCCAATTTTCAGGCCGATAACATCAATCAGCCAGCCGCACAGGGGCTGGAAAATGGTGTAGGCAATCTGGAACGCGCCGACAATCCACGAGTACTGCTCGGTGGTAATGCCCAGGCTCTCTTTCAGCTCTGGCGCGAGAATACCCAGTGAGTTACGGGTGATGTAGTTAACGGTGACGCCCAGTAAAAACAGGACCAGAACATACCAGCGCAGGTTCTTAATGACCCGGCGGGTTTTGCTGGCGGTGACGGTGTTATTGATGTCCTGACTCATTTCTCTCTCCACAAGCGGACGGTAGGGGATAGACGTTTCAAGTGTCACACGCATTTTTATAGGGCTTTGATAGTTATCCATTTTGTCGCGCAAAGTTGCTATACAACTAGTATGGAAGTGGTGTGACAAATCCACCTTAAGGGAGAAAATGGGCAGGCAATAGCGGATTTTGTGCAAGCTTTCTCATAACTGACGTCAATTATTTGTCATCATCGTATTAACCCCGCTTGTGGCAAGAGAGTCACGCGATGAAAAATTTTTCATTTGGCAAACGGAGCCAGATCACAAAATGGATAAAAGGCTAAAAATCGCTGAAATTGCCAGCCGCACGCAGCTTTCAATCAGCACGGTTTCACGGGTGCTGGCGGGCAAGGCGAATACCAGTGAAAAAGCACGCGCGAAGGTGCTGGAGTGCGCGCGGGCGCTGGGCGTGATGGACGGTATGGCGGCGGGCAGGTTGCTGCTCAATAGTCTGGTGGTTTTCGCGCCGCAGCGCGCGTTTGACGAGCGGTCCGACATCTTTTACTACCGTGTGATCCAGAGCCTCAGCAAAGGGCTGGCCGCGCACGACGTTCGGCTGCGCTATTGCGCGCTGGAGGAGAACGACAGCGACGCGCAGCTGTTTCTGACGCGCATGAACGACGCCGATACCCAAGGCGCGATCTTGCTGGGCATCGACGATCCGCACATTCACGATCTGGCCGTGGACGTCGGCAAGCCCTGTCTGCTGATCAACTGCCGCGACAGGCTGATGCGCCTGCCTGCGGTCGCGCCCGATCACCGCGCCATTGGCGAGCGGGCGGCGGAATACCTGTTTGAGATGGGGCATCGTGAGGTGATGAACGTGCTCTGCCTGCGCCGCTATACGATGGAGCTGCGCCTGGCGGGCATTCGCGATGCGTGGCACTCCCACAACCTGAAGTTTACCGATAAACGCGATTTGCTGGTGGTGCCAAGCTTCAGCGCGCGCGAAACGGAGCAGCAGGTCAGCGACTGGCTCAGCCAGCGGCAGGGGAAAGATTTGCCCACCGCGTTTCTGGTCGGCGGCGATTTTATGGCGGCGGGAACCATCAGCGCCTTACAAAAGCAGGGGCTGCGGGTGCCGCAGGACGTGTCGGTGATGAGTATCGACGGCTTTAACCTGGCGGCGATTCAGGACGTGCCGCTGACGGCGGTGCATGTGCCGCGTGATGAACTGGGTACAGAGGCGGTGCATATGCTTCAGCAGCGGCTGATGCGCCCGGATGCGCCAACGGGCACGCTGTTGATTAACGGGACGCTGACGGTGAGGGGGTCGGTCCGGCGGATACGTCAGGGGAAACGACGCACCGCCGTTGAGCGGGAAGGGCTTTACGACAGCTAGGCCATGCCCAGCGCGCGCTTGCCGTGGATGTTCAAATCGTCCAGGGTAAAGCGGTCCTGCCACGTTTTTTCATAGTCTTCGCGCGGGAAATCCCCCGGCGATGCGCCCGTTTCCAGCGCCGCTTTCACCTTTTGCGCGTAGGCGAGGTTTTTCTCACACATCGGCGCGGCAGGGATATACATCACGTTGCCCCAGCCCTGCTGATCCTCTACCGGCGCGACCGAGTGGATCACGTCGCAATGCCACCACACCGAATCACCCGCCTCCAGCGCCGGAATGCTGGTCAGCGCTTCAATCAACAGCGGGTGCCATTTTTCGGAAACCGGCAGCACGCGGCCCGGCGCCACGCCGCAAAGTTCATCTTCCGGCACATCGTCAAGCAGCGGACGCAGCAGGATATAGGCCATTGCCTCCGGGATCGGCACGACGTGCAGCAGCCCCTGCCCGGGGATCATATCCGACAGCGCGGTCCAGCCCTGGAAGGTGCGGAACACCGAGCATTTGGTGGTGTTATCGACGGTGTACTCTTCCACCTCGGTACGATGCGCGGCGTTCCACGGATCGTACTGATCGACGTTACCGTCGAACACGCGGGCGAAGACCTGCTGATAGGCCGGCAGCAGCCAGCGCTCCAGCGCGCCGGAGTCGGTATGCGCTCCGAGGCCCTTCGACGTGGTTCCCGGCGGGCGACGACGAATGCGATCCGGGTAAATCACGCTCACGTCCGGATTAAACCACTGTTTGCCGTTGCTCTCGAATGTCCATAAACGGTTCAGGAACGACTGCACCTGCGCCATCTCTTCGCTCTGACGCGCCTGCATCTGCGCCTGCGACCAGTAGATCGGGTAGATCTCCGGGCGGGAGGCCGTCAGGGTGCCGAAGAAGTTATCCCCCGGCCCTTTGTAGATGTCGTCAAACTTGTTGCGATCGAGGTAGTCAAGCATCGACTGATCCCACGCCAGCGCCTGCTCGCGCGGGAAGTGGCCTTTGATCACGGCGCAGCCCCGGCGTTTGACCGCCTCGCGCTGCGCGTCGGTAATGGTGCCCTTTTTCACATCCTCAAACGGGATGACCGGCCACACGGATTCACCTCTGGTTTTGAGGGCGTTAATCTCCGCCACGCGGGCGGCGATCCTGTCGCTTAACGCGTCGAACACCGCCTGAACGTCGCCGATCTGCGCGCGCAGTTCGCGTTTCATCTGACGGATCGCCGCTTTGTGGTCGGCAGGCAAAATTTCACTGGTAAAGGTCAACGTCATAACCGCCTCGCATCTTTCATTCGAAAGTAAAAGTGTCTACAAGTGATACTTTAAGTTAAAAATAAGTTAATGCAAGTTTAAAAACTTGACGCAATGCACAGGTCGGAAAAAGAGTGAAATGCCGGGACGGCGCCCGGCAGGGAAGATCAGATGTCGAACGGGGAGTGGTTATCGAGCACGGCCTGAATCACGTTTAGCGCGCCCTGATGGTTGTTGTCGTCGGTGCCGTATCGGCTGATTGCCTTAATGCTGTCGGCGGCGTTGCCCATTGCGAAAGAGTAGTTCACCAGCTTGAGCATTTCGGCATCGTTACCGCTGTCGCCAATGGCGACGCACGCCTGCGGCGATACCTTCCAGCGCTTCAGCAGACGGCTAATGCCGTTCGCCTTGTGCAGTCCTGGAATAATCAAATCGACAAAGCCAAAGCCGCTGGTGACGGGCTTCATGATGCCGTCCAGGGAAACGTGGAGCTTGTCGACCAGCTCCGGGATATCGCTATCCGGCAGGTTCAGCGAGAACTTGAACAGCACGTCGTCGATGTCGCGGTAGTCGTCGATACGCTTCAGACGGTGATAGTGTTTTGACATCAGCGCCACGAACTCATCCGGGGCATTTTTGCTGACGTACGCGCTTTCCAGCCCGCAGGCCACGAAGTTCAGCTGTTTATCTTTCAGCAGTTCGCCGATCACGATTTGCGATTCGTGGCGGGTCAATTCGCCGTGGAAAATCTGCTCGCCATGATCGAACACCAGAGCGCCGTTTTCTGCCACGAAGGAAATCTTGTCTTTGAGTTCCGGGAAGAAAGAGATGAGCTGGTAATACTGGTTGCCGCTGGCGACGACGAACTCAATGTCGCGGGCTTTAAGCTGTTCAAACTGTGCCTGGAAGCGGTCACGATCGTACTGCTTGGCATCATCAAGGAAAGTTCCGTCCATATCGGTGACGATAACTTTAACGGTCATACTGTGCTCCTGGGTCACTGCGTATTGAAACATTCTAATAACAAGGTGACGGGGAGCACAAATTTAATTTCATTCGAAAGTAAAAGCAAAACGGCAACCGACGTTGCCGTTTTTAGGGTTTTCTCCCTCTCCTCGCGGGAGAGGGCCGGGGTGAGGGCATCAGCGTGCGCATTTCCCCCTCACCCTAACCCTCTCCCTCAAGGGAGAGGGGACCGAACTACAGCGTATGCTCCGTACGCGCAATAATATCGTCCTGCGCGTCCGGTGACAGGGCGGTGAAGAACGCCGAGTAGCCCGCCACGCGCACCACCAGGTCACGATACTGGTCAGGGTGTTTCTTCGCTTCCAGCAGCGTTTCGCGCGACACGATGTTGTACTGAATATGCCAGCCTTTATGCACCTCGAAGAAGGTACGCAGCAGCACCATCAGCTTCTGGCGATCGCTGTCGTTTTCAAGCGTGGCCGGATTGAGCTTCTGGTTAAGCAGCACGCCGCCCAGAATCGCCTCGGTTGGCAGCTTGCCAACGGAACCGATCACCGCCGTCGGGCCAAGGTGGTCCGTACCGGAAGACGGGCTGGCGCCTTCTGCCAGCGGGGTATAGGCTTTGCGCCCGTCCGGGGTCGCCATGGTCGCGGCACCAAACGGCACGTTGGCGGAAATGGACGACGTACCCGCGTAATAATTGCCGCCAATCGGGCCACGGCCGTAGCGCGGGTTGTGATACTGCTTCAGCTCTTCGATATAGGTTTCGTACGCGCGCGCTAACAGCAGATCCACGCTGTCATCGTCGTTACCGTACTTCGGCGCGCCGTTGATCAGACGCTGGCGCAGCTGTTCGTGAGTCAGCCCTTCGTAATCATCGGCAAGCGCTGCGGCAAGCTGCTGCTGACCCATCGCGCCCTGTTCGAAGACCAGTTTTTTAACCGCCGCCAGGCTGTTGCCCAGGTTAGCGATACCCACCTGCAAGCCAGACACCCAGTCGTACTTCGCGCCGCCCTGCTTGATGCTCTTCGCGCGCTCGATACAGTCGTCAACCAGCGCAGAGCAGAGAATGTCATGCACGTTCTCTTCCAGCATGGTGTCGACGACGTACTCAATCTCGATGGATTTACGGGTGTAGTAGCGGATCTGCGTATCCCACGCGGCCATCACCTCATCGAAGTTGTTGAAGTTACCCGCAGAGAGCGCTTTTTCCTGCGGCAGGAAGACCTTACCGCTGGTGGCATCGCGACCGCCTTCCAGCGCCGCCAGCATTACGCGGGCGAAGTTGATAAAGCTCATGCCGGTGCAGCGATAGCCCCACTTGCCGCCTACCGCGGTTTCGATACAACCGATGGCCGCGTAGTCGTAGGCGTCTTCTTTCTCAATGCCCAGCTTGATGAACTCAGGGATCACGATTTCATCGTTGTTAAAGGCAGGCATACCGAAACCGCAGCGGATCACCTGCACGCAGGCGTCGAGGAAATCGTTGCTCATGCCCGCGTGGTAACGCACGCTCAGGTTTGGCTGGGTGGAGCGCAGGCGACCGCAGGATTCCAGAATCGCGTAGGAGAGCGGGTTGACCGCGTCCATCGCGTCGCCGTTCACCAGCTTCTGACCGCCAATGGTGACGTTCTGATACAGCGGGCTACCGGCAGAGGCTTTCGAGTGCGAGCCGGAGCGAATTTTGTTCACTTCCAGCAGCTTCAGCCAGCAGCTGTGCAGCAGCTCAATCGCGTGTTCACGGTCAAGCGTCTGGCTCAGCTCCACGTCGCGACGGTAGAACGGATAGAGATACTGATCCATACGCGCGAAGGACACGGAGTGGCCGTTGGATTCAATTTGCAGGATCAGCTGGATGAAGTAGCACAGTTGCAGCGCCTGCCAGAAGGTTTTTGGCGGCTCGTGGGCAATCACGTCGCAGTTTTCCGCCATCGCCAGCAGCTCGTCCCGGCGGCTTTCACGGGTTTCGGTAGACGCCATCTCGCGCGCCAGGTCCGCAAAGCGTTTGATGTGCAGGCTTACGGCTTCCAGTACGATATCGATGGCCTTCAGGAACTGGTCGCCGTGCAGATCCTCCAGCACGGTCAGGTTGATGCGCGAGCGGCGCTCGGCCACTTTTGCGCGCATTCCGTCGAGGCCTTTTTCCAGCACCAGCGGGAAGTTCACCGCCAGGTGGGCGTCGCCGGAGGTCATGTTGCCTTCGGCCTTGATAATGCCGGTTTCCAGCAGCCCTTTTTGCTCATCGGTGAACATACCGTAGCAGCGATCCTGCACGGTCTGACCGCGCCACCACGGGCAAACCTCATGCAGAACGCGTTTGTTCTCTTCGCTGACCGCAAAACCTGCGCCAGGACGATCGGCCAGATCGTCGATCTCTTTTTCAATCCACGACACGGTGTATTCCGGGAAGATCGGCGCGGCGCGCACTTCACTTGCCTGGTTACCGATAATCAGCTCATCGTGTTTGATCCAGATGGTGCGCTGGGCCAGATGATGCGCCAGCGCCAGGGCGCGACGCACCGGGATCGGCTTGTCCAGATGCTGCTGATACATTTCGGTGTAGTGCTGGGCGCGTTCGGTACACACCGGCGGCTTCACGATATGCACCAGTGCGTTTTTGTGCGCCTTAATGCGCTCGCTCAGCGTGTTGAGATTCAGTGTCGTCATGGTTTTATCCTCGTAAGGTCGCGGTTAACCCTTTCTGGCAGGCATACTGCGCTGCAAAATCCAGCAGGGCAGGGTTATCCAGCGGTTTATCAGGGGCAGAGTAAGGTTGGCCGAGCAGGGTGTACTTGTTCATGCCCAGCGTGTGATACGGCAGAAAATGGATGTCGCGGACGTTAAGCTCGTCGGCGGCAAAGTTCGTAATGGCGGTAATAGACGCTTCATCAGCGTTAAAGCCCTGGATCAGCGGCACGCGGATGGTGAGCTGTTTTCCGGCGGCGGCAAGGCGCTTAAGATTATCCAGCACCCGTTTTGCCGAGCCGTCTGTCCAGCGTTTGAATACCTCGCCATCCACATGCTTTAGGTCGGCGAGGAACAGATCGATATAAGGTAATGACGGTTCAATGTAGTGCCACGGCACGTGAAGACAGGTTTCAACGGCGGTATGAATGCCGCTTTCGTGGCTCGCTTTAAACAGCGCCTGAGCCAGATCCGGGTTCATAAAAGGCTCGCCGCCGGAGAGGGTGATCCCGCCGCCGCTGCGATCGTAAAAAGGCTTATCGCGCAGCACGGTCGCCATGATCTCGTCGACCTGCTGCTCTTCACCGCAGACGGTTAATGCCTGCGTCGGGCAGCAGTCGGTCAGGGCATCAAGGGTGGTGTCGTCCAGCTTTTCACGGTGAATGACCAGGCCGTTCAGCGCGCGTTCAATCACGCCGGGAACCGCCTGCTGGCACAGATCGCAACCGTCGAGGCACAGACGCGCGTCGAACAGCACGTCCCGGCTACGGGAGCGGCTTTCCGGGTTCTGACACCAGCGACAGCCCAGTGAACAGCCCTTCAGGAACACCACGGTTCGAATACCGGGGCCATCGTGTGTTGAGTAACGCTGTATATTGAAGATCATTTTTTCGCCTCCGACTTGCATATGAAGATTAAATTACTTTCGAATGAAAGTTATCTTGATGCAAGTCAACCCTTAAGCAGGTTTTGTCGTGATAGGGTTAGTGCAGGCTAATTTTGAGGGTTACATCATGGAACTTTATCTCGACACATCCGACGTTGCGGCAGTCAAAAAACTGGCCCGCGTTTTCCCACTGGCTGGCGTCACGACCAACCCAAGCATTGTCGCGGCGGGTAAAAAACCGCTCGACGTTTTACTGCCAGAGCTGCACGACGCGCTGGGCGGTAAGGGCCGTCTGTTTGCGCAGGTGATGGCGACCACCGCAGAAGGGATGGTAGAAGACGCGCGTAAGCTGCGCGCGATTATCAACGATCTGGTGGTAAAAGTGCCGGTAACGGCAGAAGGGCTGGCGGCAATTAAGATGCTGAAAGCTGAGGGGATCCCTACGCTGGGTACGGCGGTTTACGGCGCCGCGCAGGGGATGTTATCCGCGCTGGCCGGAGCGGAGTATGTTGCGCCTTACGTGAACCGCGTGGATGCCCAGGGCGGCGACGGTATTAAGACCGTAACGGAATTGCAGCAGCTGCTAACGCTGCACGCGCCGCAGTCAAAAGTGCTGGCCGCCAGCTTTAAAACGCCGCGTCAGGCGCTGGATTGTCTGCTGGCAGGCTGTGAGTCCATCACGCTGCCGCTGGACGTGGCGCAGCAGTTTATCAGTTCACCCGCAGTCGATGCGGCGATTGTGAAATTTGAGCAGGACTGGCAGGGGGCGTTTGGACGCACGTCTATTTGACGTTATTGCCGGGTGGCGCTGGCGCTTACCCGGCCTACGCTTTTCTTCCTCTCCCTCTCCCTGTGGGAGAGGGCCGGGGTGAGGGCATCAGGCCGCACAAGATTACTGGCTACACACCTCGCACCCCGGATTGCGCATCAGCTTCATCTCGCGGAACTGGCAGGTCATCGCGTCGTACATCACGATTTTCCCGGCGGCGGGCGTACCGTAATGGCTTAACACCTTTATCGCTTCCATCGCCTGCATCGATCCTATCACGCCCACCAGCGGGGCCATGACGCCTGCTTCCACGCAGGTCAGCGCATTCTCACCAAACAGACGGCTTAAGCAGCGGTAGCAGGGTTCGCCCTCGGCGTAGGTAAATACGCTGATTTGCCCTTCCATGCGAATAGCTGCACCGGACACCAGCGGCGTTTTGTGGGCGAAACAGCCCGCGTTAAGCTGATTGCGGATAGCGACGTTATCGGTGCAGTCCAGCACCAGATCGTGATCGGCGATGTGTGCAAACAGGGCGTCGTCATCCAGCAGGGCGTCGATAAGGGTGAACTGAACGTTGGGATTGATGCGCGACAGCGCCGCTTCCGCCGAGACCACCTTTGGCTGGCCGAGAGTCGCATCGCTGTGCAGCGTCTGACGTTGCAGGTTGGAGACCGACACGGTGTCGAAATCGAGCAGCGTCATGCGGCCCACGCCCGCCGCGGCAAGATACTGCGCCGCCGCGCAGCCCAGCCCGCCGAGCCCCACCACCAGCACGCTGGCGGCCTTAAGCGCCTCCTGACCCTCGAAATCAAAACCGCGCAGCACGATCTGGCGGTTGTAGCGCATCATCTCCTGGTCGCTCAGTTCCACCGTCATGATTAGCCTCCGAACAGGTGGTTAAAGGTTTCCACCTCAACCCATTCGCCCGCTTCCACATGACCGCGCTCGCGCTCCAGCACGATAAAGCAGTTACCCTGGCTAAAGGAGCTAAAGATATGCGATCCCTGATGCCCGGTGGTGCTCACCTCCAGCTCGCCGTCGGGGTTACGCGCCAGAATGCCGCGCTGGAAATCAAGACGACCCGGTGATTTTTTCAGGCGCGTCGCCGCACGCACCCGCTGACGCTGCGGCAGCGGGCTGGCGCGGTTGCCCGACAGTTTTGCCAGCAGCGGCTGCACCAGCTGATAGAAGGTCAGCGCTGCCGATACCGGATTACCCGGCAGGCCGCAGAACCAGCTGTTTGCCAGCTTGCCGAAAGCGAAAGGTTTGCCCGGCTTGATAGCCAGCTTCCAGAAGGCGATTTCACCCAGCTCGTCGAGGATGGTTTTGGTGTAATCCGCTTCGCCCACCGACACGCCGCCGGAGCTGATCACCACGTCCGCGGCCTTATCCGCCTCGATAAACGCCGCGCGCAGTTTTTCCGGATCGTCAGGGATAATCCCGAGGTTGATCACCTCGCAGCCAAGCTGCTCCAGCATCAGGTGAACCGCCAGGCGGTTTGTGTCGTAAATCTGCCCGTCTTGCAGCGGCTGGCCCGGCAGCTGTAGCTCATCGCCGGTGGAGAAAAGCGCGACCCGCACTTTGCGGATAACGTCGATCTCAGCAATGCCCAGCGAGGCCAGCACCGGCAGCTCGGCCACCGTCAGCTTTTGCCCGGCGGCGAATACCGTCGCGCCGAGCGTAATGTCTTCACCCGTGCGGCGAATGTTCTGACCCGCTTTCACGCTGGCGGTAAAACGCACGCCCGCGTCGGTCTGCTCGGTCTCTTCCTGCATCACCACGGCATCGCAGCCCGCAGGGACAGGCGCACCGGTCATGATGCGCACGCAGCTTCCCGCAGGCCACTCGCCGCTAAACGGCTGGCCCGCAAAGGCTTTACCCGCCACCGGCAGGGCGTCGCCGTTCTGGAGATCCGCAAGGCGAACCGCGTACCCGTCCATCGCGGAGTTATCGAATCCCGGCACGTTAAGCGGGGAAACGATATCGCGTGCGGCAATGCGCCCGAAACAGCGCACCAGCGGCAGCGTTTCAACGTCATGCAGCGGGGAAATGCGGTCGAGCATCTGCGAAAGTGCCGTGTCGAGCGGCATCAGTCCGGCGGTAAAATCCATGGGGAGCTCCTGCGGAGTATCAACGAAAGGGCACATTATGGCAGAAAAGTGCCGCTAACTGTATTACCCACCAGGCGTAGCCTTTACATCACCGTGGGGTCTTTCTATATTCAAAAATCATCTGAAGAATCATCGACGATAATGATATTTATAGAAAAAGCAGCGAATCTGGCTGATGGTGAAGCGAAATGGTCAATGCGGTTATCGCGATTCATGGTGGCGCCGGGGCAATCACCCGTGCGCAGCTCAGTCCCGAGCAGGAAAAGCGTTATATTGATGCACTTAATGCCGTTGTAGAAACAGGGCAGAGAATGCTGGAAGCGGGCGACAGCGCCCTGGACGTGGTGACCGAGGCGGTGCGCCTTCTCGAAGAGTGCCCGCTGTTTAACGCGGGCATCGGGTCGGTCTTTACCCGCGACGAAACCCACGAGCTGGATGCCTGCGTGATGGACGGCGTGACGCTCAAGGCCGGGGCCGTTGCGGGCGTCAGCCGTTTGCGAAATCCGATTCTGGCGGCGCGCCTGGTGATGGAGCAAAGCCCGCACGTGCTGATGACGGGCGCGGGCGCCGAGCAGTTTGCCGTTGAACACGGCATGGAGCCGGTTTCGCCGGATATGTTCTCAACGCCAGAGCGCTACGAACAGCTGCTGGCGGCACGCTCGGCGGGCGTGGCGCAGCTCGACCACGCCGCGCCGCTCGATGAAACCACGAAAATGGGCACCGTCGGCGCGGTGGCGCTCGATAAAGCGGGCAATCTCGCGGCGGCGACGTCCACCGGCGGCATGACCAACAAGCTGCCAGGACGGGTGGGCGACAGCCCGCTGCCGGGCGCGGGATGCTATGCCAACAACGCCACGGCGGCGGTCTCCTGTACCGGGACCGGCGAGGTGTTTATCCGCACCCTGGCGGCCTACGACATCACCGCCCTGATGGATTACGGCGGCCTGAGCCTGAGCGAGGCCTGCGAGCGCGTGGTGATGAAAAAGCTGCCCGCGCTGGGCGGCGAGGGCGGCTTAATCGCGGTCGATCGCGAGGGCAACGTGGCGCTGCCGTTTAACAGCGAAGGCATGTACCGCGCCTGGGGTTACGCCGGGGATGCGCCCAGCACCGGGATTTATCGTGAATAAGGGGGCCTCAGGTGCCGCACAGTAAAGAGCTGGACAGCCGCGAAGTGCTGGCGGTTGAACGGCTGAATATTGCGTTTCAGGAAGAGCGGCAGTTCATTCCCGCCGTCAACAACCTTTCTTTTTCGCTCAGGCGCGGCGAAACGCTGGCGATCGTGGGCGAATCCGGCTCCGGTAAGTCGGTCACCGCGCTGTCGTTGATGCGCCTGCTTGAACAGACGGGCGGCAGGATCGACTGCGATAAAATGCTGCTGCGCCGCCGCAATCGTCAGGTAATCGATCTCACCGAAATGAGCTCGTCGCAAATGCAGGGGGTGCGCGGCGCGGATATCGCGATGATTTTCCAGGAGCCGATGACCTCCCTCAATCCGGTGTTTCCGGTCGGCGAACAGATTGCGGAATCAATCCGTCTGCATCAGGGGCTGGGCGGCGATGAGGCGCTGGCCGAAGCGAAACGAATGCTTGAGCAGGTGCGTATTCCCGAGGCGCAGTCGATTTTGACGCGCTATCCGCACCAGCTTTCCGGCGGGATGCGCCAGCGCGTGATGATTGCGATGGCGCTCTCGTGCCGCCCGGCGGTGCTGATCGCCGATGAACCCACCACCGCGCTGGACGTGACTATTCAGGCGCAAATCCTGCAACTGATTAAAGTCCTGCAACAGGAAATGGACATGGGGGTGATTTTCATCACCCACGACATGGGCGTGGTGGCGGATATTGCCGACCGGGTGCTGGTAATGCACCAGGGCGTCGCGGTGGAAACGGGCAGCGTGGAGCAGATTTTCCACGCGCCTGTGCACCCTTATACCCGGGCGCTGCTGGCCGCCGTACCTCGTCTGGGCGCGATGAACGGCAGCGCGCTGCCGCGGCGTTTTCCGCTGATGTCGCAGGGTGAAAACGGGCGGCAGGAAGACGAAACGGAGCAGGATACGGTCGTCCCCGGTGAGCCGGTTTTACAGGTGCGCAATCTGGTCACTCGTTTCCCCCTGCGCGGCGGACTGTTTAACCGCGTGAAGCGTGAAGTCCATGCGGTTGAAAACGTCAGCTTCGATCTCTGGCCCGGCGAAACGCTGGCGCTGGTGGGGGAGTCGGGCTGCGGTAAATCGACCACCGGACGCGCGCTGCTGAGGCTGGTGGAGTCGCAGGAGGGGAGCATCATCTTTAACGGTGAACGTATCGACACCCTGCCTGCCAGCAAGCTCCAGCCGCTGCGCCGGGATATTCAGTTTATTTTTCAGGATCCTTACGCCTCTCTCGATCCGCGCCATACCGTGGGCTATTCGATCATGGAGCCGCTGCGGGTGCATAACCTGCTCGACGGCGAGGCGGCCCAGCGGCGCGTGGCCTGGCTGCTGGAGCGCGTGGGGCTGGCGCCCGAACACGCCTGGCGCTATCCGCACGAGTTTTCCGGCGGGCAGCGTCAACGGATCTGCATTGCGCGCGCGCTGGCGCTGAACCCGAAGGTGGTGATCGCCGATGAGTCCGTGTCGGCGCTGGATGTCTCTATCCGCGCGCAAATCATCAATTTATTGCTCGATCTCCAGCGGGAGATGGGCATCGCCTTTTTGTTTATCTCTCACGATATGGCGGTCGTTGAACGAATCAGCCATCGGGTCGCGGTGATGTTGCAGGGGCAGATCGTGGAGATTGGCCCGCGTCAGGCGGTGTTTGAAAATCCGCAGCATCCCTATACCCGTAAGCTGATGGCGGCCGTACCGGTGGCCGATCCTGCACATCGCCGCGCCCAGCGCGTGCTGTTGCAGGATGAGATGCCGGGCAATATTCGCAAGCCGGGTGAATCGCCGGAGCGCGTGGCGCTTCGCGAAGTCAGCCCGGGTCATTTTGTGGCACCGCCGCGTCAGGACAATGCATTCTCGCGGTTATAACGTAAAACAGGCAGGAGTACACAATGGTTAAATATGTTGCCCGGACATGGCTGGTAGCCGCGAGCGTGACGGCCGCCCTGGCCGCCGCTCCCGCGTTCGCTGCCAAAGATGTGGTGGTTGCGGTTGGCTCTAACTTCACGACGCTCGATCCTTACGATGCCAACGACACGCTCTCTCAGGCGGTGGCAAAGTCTTTCTACCAGGGGCTGTTTGGCCTGGACAAAGAGATGAAACTGCACAACGTGCTGGCCGAGAGCTACACGGTGTCGGACGACGGGCTGGTTTACACCATCAAGCTGCGCAGTGGGGTGAAGTTCCAGGACGGCACCGACTTTAACGCCGAGGCGGTGAAGGTGAACCTGGATCGCGCCAGCAATCCTGAAAACAGCCTCAAGCGCTATAACCTGTTCAAAACCATCGCCAGCACCGAGGCGGTAGATCCGTCGACGGTGAAAATCACCCTGAAAGAGCCGTTCTCGGCGTTTATCAATATCCTGGCGCACCCGGCGACGGCGATGATCTCTCCGGCCGCGCTGAAAAAATACGGCAAAGAGATCGGCTTCCACCCGGTGGGGACCGGCCCGTACGAGCTGGACACCTGGAATCAGACCGATTTTGTGAAGGTGAAGAAATTCGCCGGATACTGGCAGAAAGGGCTGCCGAAGCTGGACACCATCACCTGGCGTCCGGTCGTGGATAACAATACCCGCGCGGCGATGCTGCAAACCGGCGAGGCGCAGTTCGCCTTCCCGATCCCTTACGAGCAGGCCGCGCTGCTGGCGAAAAACAGCAAGCTGGAGCTGGTGGCGAGTCCGTCGATCATGCAGCGCTATATCAGCATGAACGTGACGCAAAAGCCGTTCGACAACCCGAAGGTGCGCGAGGCCATCAACTACGCGATTAACCGTCAGGCGCTGGTGAAGGTGGCCTTCGCCGGGTACGCCACCCCGGCCACGGGCGTGCTGCCGCCGTCGATTGCCTATGCCCAGACCTATAAGGCCTGGCCGTACGATCCGGCTAAAGCGCGCGAGCTGCTGAAAGAGGCGGGCTACCCGAACGGCTTTAGCACCACGCTCTGGTCATCGCACAACCACAGTACTGCCCAGAAAGTGTTGCAGTTCACCCAGCAGCAGCTGGCGCAGGTGGGCATTAAAGCGCAGGTCACGGCGATGGATGCCGGGCAGCGTGCGGCAGAGGTCGAGGGCAAAGGGCAGAAAGAGAGCGGGGTGCGGATGTTCTACACCGGCTGGAGCGCCTCGACCGGGGAAGCGGACTGGGCGCTGTCGCCGCTGTTCGCCTCGCAGAACTGGCCGCCAACCCTGTTTAACACCGCGTTCTACAGCAACCCGCAGGTGGATAAAGATCTGGCCGACGCGCTGAAAACCACCAAACCAGACGAGAAAGCGCGCCTGTATAAAGAGGCGCAGGACATCATCTGGAAAGAGTCGCCGTGGGTGCCGCTGGTGGTGGAAAAACTGGTGTCGGCCCATAACAAAGCGCTGACCGGGTTCTACATCATGCCGGATACGGGCTTTAGCTTTGACGACGCGGATCTGAAATAAGAGAACTCACTCCCGCAGGCGCTGGCGTGCGGGATGAGAGGAAAAGGCATGCTGAACTATGTGTTTAAACGCCTGCTGGGGCTTATCCCGACGCTGCTGATTGTGGCGGTGCTGGTGTTTTTGTTTGTCCATATGCTGCCGGGCGATCCGGCGCGACTGATTGCCGGGCCGGAAGCGGACGCGTCGGTGATCGAGCTGGTGCGTAAGCAGCTCGGCCTCGATCAGCCGCTGTATAAGCAGTTCCTGCACTATATCGCTAACGTCCTGCAGGGCGATTTTGGCACCTCGATGGTGTCGCGTCGCCCGGTGTCCGAGGAGATAGCCAGCCGCTTTATGCCGACCTTCTGGCTCACCCTGGCCAGCATGGCCTGGGCGGTACTGTTTGGGCTGGCGGCCGGGATCGTGGCCGCCGTGTGGCGCAACCGCTGGCCGGATAAGCTCGGGATGGCGCTGGCCGTTACCGGGATCTCTTTCCCGGCGTTTGCTCTCGGGATGCTGCTGATGCAGATTTTCTCCGTCGAGCTGGGCTGGCTGCCGACCGTTGGCGCAGACACCTGGAAGCACTACGTGCTGCCGTCGATTACCCTGGGCGCGGCGGTGGCGGCCATCATGGCGCGATTTACCCGCGCGTCGTTTGTTGACGTGCTGAGCGAGGACTATATCCGCACCGCGCGGGCCAAAGGGGTGAGCGAAAAGTGGGTCATTCTCAAGCACGGTTTTCGCAATGCGATGATCCCGGTGGTGACCATGATGGGGCTACAGTTTGGCTTCCTGCTGGGCGGCTCTATCGTGGTGGAAAAGGTGTTTAACTGGCCGGGGCTGGGGCGACTGCTGGTGGACTCCGTGGACATGCGCGATTATCCGGTTATCCAGGCCGAAGTGCTGCTGTTTTCCCTGGAGTTCATTCTTATCAACCTCGTGGTGGACGTGCTCTACGCCGCCATTAATCCGGCTATCAGGTACAAGTAAGATGCGATTGTTAAACTGGCGTCGTCAGGCGGTATTGAACGCAATGCCGGGGTTAAAGCCGGACCATATCAGAACGCCGTGGCTTGAATTCTGGCGGCGTTTTAGCCGTCAGCCGGTCGCGCTGGCGGCGGGGCTGTTTGTGCTGCTGCTGATTGTGGTGGCGGTACTGGCCCCGTGGATAGCCCCTTTCGATGCGGAAAACTACTTCGATTACGACCGTCTGAACGATGGCCCGTCGATGGTCCACTGGTTCGGCGTCGACTCCCTCGGGCGAGATATTTTCAGCCGCGTGCTGGTGGGTACGCGCATCTCGCTGGCCGCCGGGGTCTTTGCGGTGCTGATCGGCGCCGCCATCGGCACGGTGCTCGGCCTGCTCGCCGGGTATTACGAGGGGTGGTGGGATCGCACCATCATGCGCATCTGCGACGTGCTGTTCGCTTTTCCGGGGATCCTGCTGGCGATTGCGGTGGTGGCGATCATGGGCAGCGGCATGGCGAACGTGATTATCGCCGTGGCGGTCTTCTCGATCCCGGCGTTTGCCCGCCTGGTGCGCGGCAATACGCTGGTGCTAAAGCAGCAGACGTTTATCGAGTCGGCGCGCAGCATGGGCGCCAGCGATACCACCATTCTGTTCAGCCACATCCTGCCGGGCACGGTGTCGTCTATCGTGGTCTACTTCACGATGCGCATTGGCGTGTCGATAATCTCAGCGGCAAGCCTGTCTTTTCTTGGCCTGGGCGCACAGCCGCCAACGCCGGAGTGGGGCGCGATGCTCAATGAGGCAAGGGCCGATATGGTGATTGCGCCGCACGTGGCGATCTTCCCGAGCCTGGCGATTTTCCTGACGGTGCTGGCGTTTAACCTGCTGGGCGATGGGCTGCGCGATGCGCTGGATCCGAGGATTAAGGGGTAGGGCAGGGGAATGTGCCGGGTGGCGGCTACGCCTTACCCGGCCTACAAAAGAGGAGCTGGGTTTTTAAACCCGGCTACCCCACAGGTCATACTCGTCGGCGTTTTCCACTTTCACGCGGACAATATCGCCCGGCTTCACCTTCGTTTCACCGTTCAGGTACACCGCGCCGTCGATTTCAGGGGCATCCGCCATGCTGCGGCCAATCGCGCCTTCTTCGTCCACTTCGTCGATAATGACCAGGATTTCACGACCTACTTTTTCCTGCAAACGCTCGGCAGAGATCTGCTGTTGCAGCTGCATAAAGCGGTTCCAGCGCTCTTCTTTGATCTCTTCCGGCACCTGATCCGCCAGCTCGTTGGCGGTCGCGCCTTCTACCGGGCTGTATTTGAAGCAGCCTACGCGATCCAGACGCGCTTCTTTCAGGAAGTCGAGCAGCATCTGGAAATCTTCTTCGGTTTCACCCGGGAAGCCGACAATAAAGGTCGAGCGCAGGGTCAGTTCCGGGCAGATTTCGCGCCACTGCTTGATGCGCGCCAGCTGGCGGTCAACGGAGCCAGGGCGCTTCATCAGCTTCAGAATACGCGGGCTGGCGTGCTGCAACGGAATATCCAGATACGGCAGGATCTTGCCTTCCGCCATCAGCGGGATCACGTCGTCAACGTGCGGGTAAGGGTAGACGTAGTGCAGACGCGTCCAGATGCCCAGTTTAGAGAGCTGCTCGCACAGGCCAACCATGCTGGTTTTCACCGGCTCGCCGTTGTGGAAACCGGAGCGGTGCTTCACGTCGACGCCGTAGGCAGAGGTGTCCTGGGAGATCACCAGCAGCTCTTTCACGCCCGCATCGGCCAGACGTTTGGCTTCCGCCAGCACTTCGCCAATCGGACGGCTGACCAGATCGCCACGCATGGACGGGATAATGCAGAAGGTGCAGCGATGGTTGCAGCCTTCGGAAATCTTCAGGTAGGCGTAGTGACGCGGAGTCAGCTTCACGCCCTGTTCCGGCACCAGGCTCAGGAACGGGTTGTGCTTTGGTTTTGGCACGTAGTGGTGAACGTGTTCCAGCACCTGCTCATAGCTGTGCGGACCGGTGATCTCCAGCACCTTCGGGTGGACTTCACGGATCTGGTCGACCTTCGCGCCCAGGCAGCCGGTGACGATCACTTTACCGTTTTCGGTCAGCGCTTCACCGATGGCTTCCAGAGATTCCTGAACCGCGCTGTCGATAAAGCCGCAGGTGTTGACAATAACCATGTCGGCATTGTCGTAGCTTGGCACCACGTCATAGCCTTCAGTACGAAGTTCGGTCAGGATGCGTTCAGAATCCACCAGGTTTTTTGGGCAGCCCAGGGAAACGAAGCCGATTTTTGGCTGGTGCGTAACATTGCTCATAGGTTAAAAATTCATCAATTATGGAATTATCAGGGCGGGATTTTACAGCGTTCCGCGGGGGATTTATACACTCTTTGCAGGGGCGATGCGTCGGGCAGAAGTTGTAACATTGTAAAGAATGTTAATCAGTTAGGATTTATTGATCTCAACCATCGAATTGTACAAAAAATAACCTTATTATTGATGTGCACAATGGCTGACAGAGGAGGAGATAGCATGTCCGTTGACCGACTGAAACGCGATCTGCTTAACAAGCTGATCAACGCCCGCATCGACCTTGCTGCCTATTTGCAGCTGAGAAAGGCCAAAGGGTATATGTCAGTCAGCGAAAGCGAACATCTGCGTGATAATTTCTTTGAACTGTGCAACTTCATGCGTGAAAAAGCCCCCATCCTGAAAGCGCATTACGCTGAAAGCGAGCGTGTGGCGCTGCGCCAGGCCGCCGGGGCGCTCTCCATCGCCGGAGTCTGTTTAATGACCGGACACCATGACTGTCCGACGTTTATTGCGGTTAACGCAGAGAAGCTCGAACGCTGCCTGACGACGATCTCTCTTTGCATCATCTGTCTGAACGAGCACAACACGCTCGAACAGCACTAGGCCCGGGGGAGGCAACTCCCCCTTCTGATTAAGCTTTTGTAAAAGTGATAACGCGCTTCACCCGAGTGGCTAACCTTTATGCCATATGCTGATAAAGGAGCGCGTTATGCATCGATCCTCGCTGATTTTCCTTCCCGTGCTGTTGTTCCCCGTTTCGCTTCTTGCTGCGCCTCAGGCGGTCAAGGTTGAAGTGCTGCAAAACAAGCTGGATCATCCCTGGTCGCTGGCCTTTTTGCCCGGCAATAACGGGCTGTTAGTCACCCTGCGCGACGGGCAGCTTAAGCACTGGCAGGCCGGGAAAGGGCTGTCTGACCCGATTGTCGGCGTGCCGAAGGTGTGGGCGAACGGTCAGGGCGGGCTGCTGGACGTGGTGCTGGCTCCGGATTTTGAAAAATCGCGCCGCATCTGGCTGAGCTACGCCGAGGCGGGGGACGACGGCAAAGCGGGGACGGCGGTCGGGTACGGTCGTCTGAGCGACGATTTAACGCGTATCGAAGGATTCCAGACGGTCTTCCGCCAGATGCCGAAGCTCTCGACCGGCAACCACTTCGGCGGGCGGCTGGTGTTTGACGGCAAAGGCTATCTGTTTATTGGCCTCGGCGAGAATAACCAGCGTCCGACGGCGCAGGATCTGGATAAGCTCCAGGGGAAAGTGGTGCGTCTGACCGAGGACGGCAAGGTCCCTTCCGACAATCCGTTTATGAATACCGCCGGGGCGCGGCCTGAAATCTGGTCTTACGGCATTCGCAACCCGCAGGGCATGGCGATGAATCCGTGGAGCGATACCCTGTGGCTCAACGAGCACGGCCCGCGCGGCGGGGATGAGATTAACATCCCTGAAAAAGGTAAAAACTACGGCTGGCCGCTGGCGACCCACGGGATTAACTACAGCGGGCTGAAGATCCCGGAGGCGAAGGGCGAGCACCACGAGGGCACCGAAAAACCGCTGTTTGTCTGGAAAGTCTCCCCGGCCGTGAGCGGGATGGCGTTCTATAACAGCGACGTTTATCCCCAGTGGAAAAACAAACTCTTTGTCGGGGCGCTGAAAGAGAAATCGGTCATCGTGATGAGCGTTGACGGCAATAACGTGACCGAAGACGGGCGCATTCTGGAGGACGAAGGGAAGCGTATTCGCGACGTGCGGGTCGGGCCGGACGGGGCGCTTTACGTGCTGACGGATGAATCGGACGGGCAACTGCTGAAAGTCAGCCCGTCCGCAGGGTGATCAGCTGACGGGAGTCATCACCACGTGCTGATACGCCGGGCGCTCGCTAAGCTGCTTGAGCCAGCGTTCAAGGTGAGGGCGCGGCGTCCACTTCAGCCCCAGGTTAGTCAGATTCCAGACGAACGGCGCGACGGCGATATCGCCCACGCCAAAGTTCTCTCCGGAGAACCACGCGTGGGTGGCCAGCTCGTTGTCCATCAGTTCAAACAGCGCTTCGCAGGCGTCCTGCGCGGCGTGAATGGCGGGGTAATCGCGATCGGCTTCCGGCGTGCGGACAAGGCCCATCAGGATGACGCGGTGAGTGGGGGAGAGCGTCTGGTTTGCCCAGTCCATCCATTTTTCACCCTGGGCGCGCGCGGCGGGATTTTCAACCCACAAGCGGCTCTGACCATACTGGGCGGCAAGATAGCGCACGATGGTATTGGATTCCCACAGCGTAATGCCCGTTTCGTCATCACGCAGCAGCGGCACCAGCCCGTTCGGGTTCATCGCCAGATACTCGGCGTCTTTATTCACTCCGTACTGCAAGCCCGCCATAATCTGATGAAAGGGTAAATCCAGCTCTTCCAGCGTCCAGAGGACTTTCTTAACGTTAGTTGAGTTGTTCCTGCCCCATAGCGTAATCATAATACCTCCCGAAATAGTCAAATAACCTGAGATGTGCATCACCGCCCGCAAGGGAACATGGTGAGATAAACCTAACAATTACGCAACAGAAGACAAAAAAAACGCACCGATCAAAGCGTATCCGCCTGTTATTGCATAAACTTTAAAAACTTTACCTTGTTTGGGTTTCTTTAACGGTTCCAGTGCGCTATTACTCACCGCTTCTTGCGGCACGGTGATGTGACGTAATTATTGGAATGGACACTCGGGTGGCATTTATGACGCGAAAAACTTCTTCTCTGCGCAGTCTGGCGGCAGGCTCTGCGCTCCTTTTCCTTTTTGCACCGACACTTTACGCAGCAGAACAGGCGGCTCCTGAAGCCCCGCCCGTTGATGCACGTGCCTGGATATTGATGGACTACGCCAGCGGCAAAGTGCTGGCGGAAGGGAACGCTGACGAGCAGCTCGATCCGGCCAGTTTGACCAAAATTATGACCAGCTACGTTGTCGGCCAGGCGCTGAAAGCGGGCAAGATCAAGCTCGATGACATGGTCACTATCGGCAAAGACGCCTGGGCGACCGGCAACCCGGCCCTGCGCGGCTCCTCGGTAATGTTCCTGAAGCCTGGCGATCAGGTTTCCGTGTCAGATCTCAATAAAGGGGTGATTATCCAGTCCGGTAACGACGCCTGTATCGCGCTGGCGGATTACGTCGCGGGCAGCCAGGACTCCTTTATCGGCCTGATGAACGGCTACGCGCAGAAGCTTGGCCTGACGCGCACCACCTTTAAAACCGTTCACGGTCTGGATGCGCCCGGCCAGTTCAGTACCGCGCGCGACATGGCGCTGTTGGGCAAAGCGCTGATCCACGACGTGCCCGACGAGTACGCCATCCACAAAGAGAAAGAGTTCACTTTCAATAAAATCCGTCAGCCAAACCGTAACCGTCTGCTGTGGAGCAGCAACGTGAACGTCGACGGCATGAAGACCGGCACCACCGCCGGGGCAGGCTATAACCTGGTGGCCTCTGCGACCCAGGGCGATATGCGCCTGATCTCCGTGGTGCTGGGCACCAAAACCGACCGTATTCGCTTTAATGAATCCGAAAAACTGCTGACCTGGGGCTTCCGCTTCTTCGAAACCGTCACCCCGATTAAACCGGATGCCACCTTCATCAGCCAGCGCGTCTGGTTTGGTGATAAGAGCGAGGTTAACCTGGGCGCAGGCGAAGCCGGTTCCGTGACCATTCCGCGCGGCCAGCTGAAAAACCTGAAGGCGAGCTACACCCTGACCGACAAGCAGCTGACCGCACCGCTGAAAAAAGGGCAGGTGGTCGGCACGATTGATTTCCAGCTGAACGGCAAATCTATCGAGCAGCGTCCGCTGATCGTGATGGAAGCGGTGGAAGAGGGCGGCTTCTTCAGCCGGATGTGGGACTTCGTGATGATGAAATTCCACGGGTGGTTTGGCAGCTGGTTTAGCTAAACCTTGATGCGTTTCTCCCTCTCCCTGTGGGAGAGGGCCGGGGTGAGGGCAACAGACCGCACCCCACTCAATACATCAACTTCACCTGCTGCGCCTTCGCATACGCGGCTATCTCATCGTCCGGGCGGCAATCGCTCACGATGGCGTCAAAGCACGACAGCTCACCCATTCTCGCCGAACGCACCTTGCCAAATTTACTGTGATCCACCACCAGAACATGGTACTGCGCCGCGTTCAGCGCCCAGTGCTTCACCGGAAGCTCTTCCAGGTTAAAACAGGTCGCGCCCTGCTGCACATTCACCCCGGCTGCGGAATAAAAGGCGATGTCCGGGCACAGATTGCTGAGCGTGTCCTGAAGGTTAAGCGGCTTGAAGATGGCGTTGCTGGCGTGGAACTCGCCGCCGCAGAGGATCACCCGGCACTCGGGCTTTTCCTGTAAGGCGAGAAAGGTATTCAGTGAATAGCAGACGGCGGTAAAGGGCAGGCTGCTGTCGATGGCTTCGATGATCCACGGGGTCGTTGTCCCGCAGTCGAAAAACAGCGTTTGATGCGGCTGCACCAGCGAGGCGGCAAGGCGCGCGGCTTTGCGCTTCTCTTCCACCAGGCGGGTTTTCTGGTCGCTTATCAGATAGTGGCTGGCGCTACGCGGCTCCAGAACAATATACCCGCCCAGCAGCACGACGGGGGCGCTGTCGCTGTTCAGATCACGACGAATGGTCATCTCAGAAACGCCAAGCAGGGAGGCGGCCTCTTTAAGATGCAGCTTATCGCTGCGCTTCAGCGCCTGGAGCAGCTGAGCTATGCGGTCATCGCGTCGTGTTTCCATAATTCCTCGGGGGATAAAAAAGTTAGCCCCCGCAGGGCGGGGGCTAAAGTGTAACCTGTCAGACCGGGATTAGTCACGCACCCAGCCTTTGCGGATGGGAATGGCAAACAGGACGCGATACAGCTGCGACAGCCCGCGATAGAGCGCCGGACCGAAGAGGCTCCACAGGATCGCCGCGCTCACGCAGCCGATCAGCCCCACCAGGAACCCGCCGACCATATCCAGCGGCCAGTGTACTCCGAGATACACGCGCGACCAGGCGATAGCCAGCGCGGCCACCATCAGCACCGCACCCGACCAGAGGCGATGCCAGAACAGAAACGCCAGCGCAAAGGTGAAAATCACCGTGCCGTGATCGCTCGGGAAGGAGTCATCCGGCGCGTGGTGCAGGAAGTTATAGCCCACACGATCGACAAAAGGACGGTCGTGCGGGAAAGCCAACCCCAGCACGTAGCTTGCCGCCACGCTCACGGCCAGCGCCAGCGCGACCTTAATGATCAGCTGACGCTGGGCATTCACCTGATGGCGCGGTCCCCACAGCCAGAGGATCGCCGCCAGCAGCGGAACGATGCTGATCAGATCTTTGGCAAAAAAGGTGGCGAGATCGATAGCCCACTCCGGCGATGCCGGGGTAGCGTTAATCATATAAAACAGTCCGTAGTTCAAATGCTCTAACATAGTGTCGTCACTCTTTAGCAAACCAGGTGGAAACCAGCCCGTAGGCTGCGACCTGGGAAAACCAAACCCACCACCCGGCCCACAGGTTGTGAGAGAAGAAATGCGCCCCGCGCATGACCTGACCGAAGCCCATCGCCAGGCCTAAAAACCCCCCCAGCGCGACGAAGCTCCACGCCAGGCGAGGGCGCTCGCGCCAGAAGGCAAAAAACAGCCCCATCACCATAAAGCCGCTCGACGCATGGCCGCCGGGGAAACAGCGCCCGGGGCCGCTGTCTGCCGGTGCTGCGCTGAACAGCGGATAAGAGACCGCCTTACCGCCGTACTCCACCAGATCCCACGGGCAGCTGTGATGGCTAATGCTTTTCAGCGCGCCGACAACCAGCGCACCCAGCCCCATCAGCAGCGCGGCGGTCACCAGCCTCGCATTGCGCTTATACGCACCGTACAGCAGCGCGACGGCGGCTATCGCAATGGCGATGTATTTCGCCAGTCGATGATTCAACAGATCCAGCAGGTGATTTTGTTGCAGTGGAAAACGCTGCGCGGCGGCGTCATACCAAAAGCCCGTTATCCATCGGTCTAACGTTTCGTCGCGCGACAGCCAGGTAAACACCGCTGCAAGGACAATCAGCACCAAAAGCTGATAACCATAAAAGCGGGCCGGCAAAGGGTAAAGACGTTTTGTCTTAGATGTCGGTAACTTAGATAATTCTGAACGGCTGGTGGTCTGTGCCATAGTTGAAATCGGTGACGTCAAATAGGCCTATCATAGGGGGCCCAACTTAAGGAAACCTTAAACAACAACACTATGTGCTCTATTTCTGTTTCATCCCGATAATTTGCTATCTCAGGCAGCGGCATTTCATTACACTCATCGCGTTTTTTACATCATAAAGAGATTGCATGTTAAACCGTTCTTCTTCCGGTAATCGTCTGGGTCGTCAGGCGTTACTTTTCCCTCTGTGTCTGGTGCTCTACGAATTCTCGACCTATATCGGCAACGATATGATTCAGCCAGGCATGCTGGCCGTTGTCGAACAGTACAACGCCGGGATTGAGTGGGTGCCGACCTCTATGACCGCCTATCTGGCGGGCGGCATGTTTTTGCAGTGGCTGTTAGGGCCGCTGTCGGATCGCATTGGGCGTCGTCCGGTGATGCTCACGGGCGTGGTGTGGTTTATCGTCACCTGCCTTGCCACGCTGCTGGCGCAAAATATTGAACAATTCACGCTGCTGCGCTTCCTGCAAGGGGTGAGCCTGTGCTTTATCGGCGCAGTGGGTTATGCCGCGATCCAGGAGTCGTTTGAGGAGGCGGTGTGTATCAAAATCACCGCCCTGATGGCGAACGTGGCGCTGATTGCGCCGCTGCTCGGCCCGCTGGTGGGCGCCGCCTGGGTTCACGTCGCGCCGTGGGAAGGGATGTTTGTTCTCTTCGCGCTGCTCGCCGCTGTCTCCTTCTTCGGCCTGCACCGCGCGATGCCGGAAACGGCTACCCGGCTGGGGGAGAAGCTGTCCCTTAAAGAGCTGGGTCGCGATTACAAAGCGGTGCTGAAAAACGTCCGCTTTGTGGCGGGTGCGCTGGCGACCGGTTTTGTCAGCCTGCCACTGCTGGCGTGGATTGCCCAGTCCCCGGTGATTATCATCAGCGGCGAACGGCTCAGCAGCTATGAATACGGCCTGTTGCAGGTGCCGATTTTTGGCGCGCTGATTATCGGTAACCTGGTGCTGGCGCGTCTTACCTCTCGTCGCACCGTGCGGTCGTTGATCGTCATGGGCGGCTGGCCGATTGCCGCAGGGCTGATTGTCGCCGCGGTGGCAACCGTTGCGTCGTCCCACGCCTACCTGTGGATGACCGCCGGGCTGAGTATTTATGCGTTTGGCATTGGCCTGGCGAACGCGGGGCTGGTGCGCCTGACGCTGTTTGCCAGCGAGATGAGTAAGGGTACGGTCTCTGCCGCGATGGGGATGTTGCAGATGCTGATCTTCACCGTGGGTATCGAAGTGAGCAAACACGCCTACGCGCTGGGCGGGAACGGGCTGTTCAGCCTGTTTAACCTCACCAACGGCGTGCTGTGGGTGGGGCTGATGGTGGTGTTCCTGAAGGACAAGCGCGTTGGGAACGCACTGCAACCGTGATTTTTTACTGGGGCAGAGAGATCGCTTGTCATTTTGCTTATTAAGCGATGAAGATTACTTCATAGGAATTAACGGGTTACAGCGACGCCAACGTCCGGCTGAAAATCGCCGAAGCGTTTCCTGTAGGCCGGGGCGAGGCGCAGGGATGCGCCGAGAGGGCGCGCTTTGCAGGGACGCTGCATCGTGCCCGACCCGAAAGCCGGAAGGAATAAGCTGAGGGAATCGCGAAGCGACGATTTTCTTGCCGGGAGCCCGGGGTCGCCAGGGCGATGGCGACTGAGTCGCCCTGGCACGTTCACAAGTATTGTGGTGACAGAGAAGCAAGGAACGTTAGGTGAACGGAATGACCACCAGAGCCGTATGTTCCCCTCACCCTAACCCTCTCCCCGAAGGGGCGAGGGAATTGTTTCGTGCCCATGGGTGACTACATTAATTAAACGGCGCTTCCCGGTTCAATACCATCTCAATCACGTCCAGCACACCTTCTTCGTTATTATGCGGCGCTTCAAAGCGCGCCACGGCTTTGATGTGCGGTCGGGCATTGGCCATCGCAAAGCTAAACCCGGACTGGCGCAGCATTTCGACGTCGTTTCCGCTGTCGCCAAAGGCCACCACTTCGCGATCCTCAATCCCCCAGCGCTCCTGCAAAATCCGCAGCCCGTTGGCTTTGTGTACGCCCGGAATAATCAGGTCGATGCTGCCGTGACCCGTGGTGACGGGCACCATGATATCGCCCAGTTGTTCATGGAGCAGCGCCTGAATGCGCGGGATTTCTGCATCCGACACGTTAAGGCCAAACTTAAAGAAGATATCGTTCAGATTGTCGAAATCATCCACCATCTCAAGGCGATGGTAATAGCGTGCGGCTATGGCTTTGAACGTATCGTCGTATGCCTTGAGCGTGTACGCGCTGCTTTTACCGCAGGCGATAATCTCGATGCCCGGCACCTCGCGTAGCAGGGCGGCGACGGTCACGAAATGCGCTTTGGTCAGCTCACCGTTAAACACGTCTTCTCCGGCGTTGACCACCCAGCCGCCGTTTTCGGCGACGAAGGCTATTTCGTGAGCGATTTCCGGGAAGAAGGAGATCAGCTGGTAATATTGGTTCCCGCTGGCGACCACAAAGCGAATCCCTTGTTCTTTCATGCGCGCGTACTGCGCCAGAAAACGGTCGCGGTTGTAAGTTTTCAGGTCGCTCAGGAAGGTGCCATCCATGTCGACTGCAATCAGTTTAACGCTCATATCCCTTCTCCAGTGTCGTTTGATCTGTTTCTGGTTTTGCCACCGCGCGCGCCACCAGCGCCGCAATAATTACCAGTCCTAATACCACCAGCATCGCGCTGCGCAGCCCGTAGTGCTCGCCCAGGAAGCCAAGCAGCGGCGGGCCGACGAGGAAGGCGAGATAGCCGGTGGTGGCGACAACGCTAACGCGCGTCGGCGCATCCGGGCCGGTATCGCTGGCGGCGGAAATCGTTAACGGGAAGCCGAGCGATGCGCCCAGTCCCCACAGAATGACCGAGACCCCGGCTATCCAGTCGACGTCCACAAAGATAATCATCGCGATGCCGAGGCCGCCCAGCAGGGCGCTGGCGCGAACCACCGCCACGCGGCTGTAGCGGTCGATAAACCAGCCGCCGGTAAAGCGCCCGACGGTCATACCGAGCGTAAACCCGGCGTAAATCAGCGAGCCGGAGGTCGGGCTAAAGCCGTGACCGTCCACCATCAGCAGCGGCAGCCAGTCGTTGGCGGACCCCTCTGCAAATGCCATCGCCAGCACCACCACGCCAATCAGCATAAGCTGCATATCGCGGTAAAACGGCAGCCCTTTTTCAGCGGATTTCTGCTCCTCGCCGGAGTTCTTCCCGGTGCCGTCCGGGATAGCCCTGATGCCCGTGAGAATAGGTAAAATGCAGACCAGCGCTGCCAGTAAAATATGCAGGTTAGCGGCGATACCAAACGCCGTCAGCGCCATCCCCACGCCGGCGCCCGCCAGCGTGCCGAGGCTGTAAAACCCGTGCATCATCGGCAGCACGGTTTTGTTCATCTCGCGCTCGACCGCTGCGCCTTCCACGTTGATCGCCACTTCGGCGGCCCCAAAGCTTCCGCCAAACACCGTTAACCCGAGGGCAAACAGAATCGGGGAGGCAAACCACAAGGCCACGCTCAGCACCATCATTCCCAACACCGCGCAGCACATGGTGGTGCGGATCACCGCCCGCGTGCCAAAGCGTTTGACCAGCCACGCGGAGCAGAGAATGCCGCTCATGGAGCCTATCGACAGGCCAAACAGCACGATGCCCATTTCGGCGGTAGAGACCGACAAAATATCGCGTATAGCGGGCGTGCGCGTGGCCCACGAGGCCATCAGCAGCCCGGGAATAAAGAAGAACATAAAGAGCGCCCACATACGCAGTTGCAGGGCTTTACGGGGGGATGTCAGCGTCATTGGGATAAGCACCAGAAGTACAACAATAGCGACAACACTAGCAACTTTGTGTACATTTGTACACAAACGACGTGAGGATTTTATGAGCAGACCACCGAACGACCCCCATCGCCGGGAGAAGATCCTCCAGGCCACGCTGGACATGATTGCCGAGCATGGTATTCATGCCGTCACGCACCGCAAAATCGCCAGCTGCGCCGGGGTGCCGTTAGGCTCGATGACCTACTATTTCGACGGCAAAGAGCCGCTCCTTGAAGAGGCGTTCACCTGGTTTACGCAGCAGATGTCGCAGCAGTACCGCGACTTTTTCGCAGGCGTGACCGGCCCGGAGATGGCCTGCGACGCCATCACTACGCTGATTCACAGTTCGGAAGTCACCACGCCGCACAATATGGAGCTGATGTATCAGCTGTACGCCTTTATGAACCGCAGCGCGGCGCTAAAAACCGTCATGCAGGACTGGATGAAGATGAGCCAGGACACGCTGGAGCAGTGGTTTGACCCGGTCACCGCCCGCGCGCTGGACGCGTTTATCGAAGGGATGACGCTGCATTTTGTGACAGACAGACAGCCGCTATCGCGCGAGGAGATTCGGGGGATAGTGGGGCGGATTGCGGGCGAGGGTGGCCTTTAGAGGGGGATCGCCCATTGTGGATCTATATCCATAAATGATGGTGGTTTAGTTTCTGAGGTCCAGGATGTGTTTACATTTTTCAGAGGATAGGGTGAAAGAGTATGGGACATACCGCCATGTCTGGTAGTAAAAACGTCTATCTAGCTGATTGTAAATATAAAAATGCACCTTAATTAGTTGGAGGTCCAACCTTTAGGGTGCAATTCTCCGTGACTGCTTCAGTTAAAAATGCAAAAAGTTGTATGTAGATATTGGAAAAGACTTTTATCTTAAGCGACAATCAATTCTTTGTTTTCAACTTTTTGGATTTTTCTTTCATTTTCAATGGCTAACGATTCTCTATACTCTTTAGCAACTGCATGTATAGTCCAGTGTGCACTGATGCTCATATCTTCGATAGTAGATTTAATGTCCTTAATGCCAACATTAAAGAACTCTTTACGTGAATTAACTTTGTTCAGCTGCTTATCATTAAATACTTTGTGCAAGTGTTTTTCTAAGGAGGGGGCATCATCACTATAGATCATTGCATGTACATCAAATGAGAAAGGCACGCTTGCGTCGCTAAGTTCACGGACGCGGTCTAATGGCTCAAGTCGACGAGTCATACCAATTTTATATACATTTTCTCCAAAGGAACCAATGTTGCTAATAATATAAACATGACCTGAGCGAGTTTGTTGTGCCATTGAAATAGCTCGCTGATTTTTAGCTTCGGCTTCATCATACTTGGCTTGTAGCTCAGCTAATTTCTTCTCAAGAGCGAGGCGTTGTTCTTCGCCTGCAAGCATTAATTCTTTTGTTGCCTTATCAATAGCGAGTTGAATAGTCTTCTCTTCTTTTTCAGCTTCTTTTATTGCTTTCTCATATTCTCGGCGTGCTCTCTCTTCTTCTCGTAATTGCTCTTTAATACGTCGCTGCTCTTCTTTTTCTTCAAGCATAATTTCATTTACCGCAACGCCCCATTTGAGTTCGTTAAGCCGTGCCTGGAGATAGATATCGGAGATTTTAGCGGATCTGAATGCAGAACCATTATGGTTTACTAATTGGAAAGCATCTTTAATCTCTTGTGAAAGTTTACCAAAATTATTGTGTTTTATTTTTGAAAGGATACTGTCAACTTTCCCATTAAATGCATCCAAGACAAAGTTGATAGCAGTATTACGCCTGTTCGTTTCAACGTAGTCGCAGGTAGCTGCTTTGCTCATTTTGATCAGAGATTTGGTCAGTTCCCTTGCTTTAAGAAGCTCTTTACCTGCATCGGTAAACTCATAGTTCTCTGCTAGTTCATCCAGAACGCTTCGGTTCGGCACTATCCATTCATCGCCGTAACCATTAATTTTATTTTTCATGGAGTTAACTACTGCCTGATAAGTTTCTGCTAATTCCTTAGCCTCATAGGCTGAACCTGCAATCTCTTTCGCGCGAACTTGTGCATTCTCGATAATTCTCATTGCATTATCATTTGCGTTGGAAACGAGTTCATTAGCTTTAATTTCAGCAGCATCTAAACGCTCTTTTGATTTTAAACGGATATCACGCGCATCTTTAGTTAGTGATTTTGCTTCTTCATTAGCATTGCTTATCGTTAATCGAGCTTGATTGTTGGCTTTTAAAATAGCATCAGATGCTTCAATTTGAGCATCGTTGATTTTCTCCCTGGCTATTGCATCAGCATTTTTTATTTTTATCTCAGCATCTAACACTGCTCTATGTAATTTTTCATATTGCCATAGAGAAGATGCTCTTTCTTCAAGGTCTGAGTAGAGGTTGATATTTTTCGTCAATTCCTCTTGACGTTCAGATAACTGTTTGGAAAGGTCGATGTAACGTTTATTTAGCTCCTCGAGTTCTGCTTTGAAGTGTTTGGTTTTTGTAATAAAATATAAAGCCAGGATTGGTGCTGAAATGGCCAATAATAATATTACAATGAGTAAAAATTCCATTACTTAACCTTTTGTTTTATGGATTTAAACGATTGAGTATATTTTTCGTATATTAGCGTTACAACGTAAAAGACTATACTCTAAGCTATTGGATGTGATGGTTTATCATCCTTGCTGGAGTATTGTATTCAGTCTCATTGGCAGGAACACACTGTTTTGATCAACGAAAGTCTAATTTTGTTTCAGTAATTTGTTCTAAATGGTTTATATGAAATGGCTATTGATGGCGTAAATGTTAATTCAAAATTAAGTCAAAAAAGGAATATATCAAGATATCTTAAACCGTTTCCTGTCCGCTTGTCTGGAAAGGAGAACCCTGTGTCCATCGGTAGCTGTTTGGTTTTGATGGTCGTTAGCCTTAGCTTGCCGACATAGGGATTTAGGGCAACAAAAAACCCATTTATGTAAACGGGTTAGTGAAAACAATGACTTACAATATAATCAATAAGTTAGGTTAGTGGTAAGGTGTGGCGATTATGGGGCAATGCCAACCGCTGCCGCCACTTTGTCGCCACTTGGCTCATAGTTACTTACCTTAAACGCCAAGGGCCACTCTCTTTGAGCTGTTCGACTAATCCATCTTCTTCAAGTTCACGTAACAACGCTACAACCCAATATTGCTGATTCGAGCTAGTAGCCTTCGGTTTTGCTCCCCAATCGAAGCCACAAAGTTTGAATACTTCAGATTGTTTAATTCCTTTGCCATTTTTTTGCCCATCAGGATGCTTTGCCAGAACAGCAAGCGCCAATTCTTTAGCATTAGTACGAAGCTCTAAACCCTGTTTCTGTAACTCATTCATAATCATATTTCCCTCATAATCAAGACCGTCCTGATATTACTCCCCAACTATCAGGTGCGCACGTGAGTCGCGTTAATTGGTAGCTGATCCATGGTTGCCAGGGGATTGAAGCGTAGGGCCGTTTCTAGGTGATCAGGTGCCAGGTGGGCATAGCGCATGGTCATTTTTATGTCGTGATGGCCCAGAATTTTCTGGAGTGCAAGGATGTTCCCGCCGGACATCATAAAGTGTGCTGCAAATGTATGGCGCAGGACGTGGGTAAGCTGTCCGCGTGGAAGTACTATAGAGGTTTTCTCCATCACGGATAAAAACTGGAAGTAGCAGTCAGTAAAGAACTTGAAGCCATCCAGGGCAATGATTTCCTCGTACAGCTCTTTGTTGATTGGAATACTGCGGTTCTTCTTGCCTTTGGTTCTGACAAACGTGATTCGATACTTTGTGACCTGGGAACGTGTGAGGTTCACAGCTTCGCGCCAGCGTGCACCGGTGCTCAGGCAGATTTTAACAACCAGAGCGAGTAGGGAGCTTTGCAGGTTACAGTCGTACAAAAGTTCGGTGATTTGCTCATGTGTGAGCCAGGCCATTTCCTTTTCTGCAATGGTGAACTTGCGCATATTCTCCAGTGGGTTCGGCGCAGTCCATTCGCCCAGCCGAGCCAATTCACTAAAGACTCCACTAAGATAGCTTTGTTCAAGATTGATAGTTACCGGGCTGGCACCTTTCTTCCACTTCTCACTGAAATAGATTTCACCCGTCAGGCGTTTGTCACGGTAATGCGCGAACAATTTCGAGCTGAGATCAGTAGCGAGAGGGTTTCCGAGTGCATCAACCATTAGAACCAACTTGTCGTAAACATGCTCGCCAGCGGTCAGGGATTTGCCGTGCAGTTTGAACCAAAGTTCCACGACGTCTTTCAGAGTGCGACGGTCTACCGATTCACCCAGCCAGGGCTTAGTCTCTGCCTCATCCATTATGTGACGCTCAAAAGCCAATGCTTCACCTTTGGTGGAGAACTGCTTACGGACACGTCGCCCGCTGCGCCCTGCAGGGTAGCATTCACAAATCCATTTCCCAGTGGGGAGTTTTCGTACTGCCATAAAAAAGCCCTCATGTCTGAGGGCTAAATTTAACTGTATGTTTGAACAGTGGTCAATGTATGATTATGACGAAAAAAAATATTTCACAATGCAGTGCTTTGACTATCCGAAGCATTAGCTGCCCCAACTTGCATAGCATCAATCACAACTTGTTGAGTCACCATATTACCATTCACACCTGTTGTAGCAGCGCCAGTAACTGATTGCGCCTCCAATTCCAGAATGGAAGACTCCATCATTTCCATTATAACTATACAATCAATAAAATAATCGTAGACATTTTTAAAGGAAGTTGTTGGGCTTTTTCCATGAGCGAAGTCATTACGTGCAGTATTTAAAGATTTTAACGAGTCCTGCAACCTTTCTTTATCTACATCGCCGTTAACTTTACTTTTGAACTTTTTACTCCACTCTTCATCAAATGACCCAAGTGCTTTACAAATATTATTGTAGTTTGGGTTCATTGAACTATTTCTAAATTTCTCATCAATAAACCTTTGAACTTGTTCACTATGTTCGGTATATCTATGATCACTGATGATAGTTTTAAATGAATATTCAATGGTGCCGCAAGCTTTTATTATTGAATAGCGTGTTAAAAACGGAACGGGATTAGACGTGCCACCTAACAAATCAATAATACCCTCGATACGCTCGAGTTCTTGCAGACAGCTCAATATGCTAGTTTTAGCGGCTGAATTAACGATATTCAAGGCCATAAAGTGACTCCAGTACCATGGAAATTCTGCCGTGTATATTTTCTATTTGCATTGTACCGGAGGTAATATGTCCCCGGAATATTGGATTCTGTAGCAAAGCAAGCCTTCTTTCTTCTAGATCATCAACATTAAAATCTTCGCCAGATTTCAGCGCGATAGAAGTAGCTACATAGATTGCATCAAAAATTGTTGGGTAGAAACGTCGGCGAACTCTAGAGGGATCCGAAGAAATTATATTAAAGAATGCTTCTCCACCTATATTTTCATAGATGAATTCAATAGTATCCTCAAAATCATGCTTTATAAAATCAATTGTGTCCGGATTGTTGTTTATTCTGGAACCCATGAATTCATTAAGTAATTTTTTTAAGGAAATATTTCCGGCTTCATGGTTTTTTATCTTGTTTGAATTAAGTGCGAGACCGCGCAAGATAAATTCCATATCTCTCATGCGGGCGTCTGGCTTGGTGAGACCAAATAATTCTCTCCATTCAAGATTGTTATTTAAGTCAATCAACAATGAGTTCAATGAACCTTGATATACACAATTTCTTATTTCCTGTGCCATCAATGAACGACCACCTGTATTAATTCTCTCGAATATCTGATAAAGGCTTGTATCATCGCTTGATGGACTTGTTTGCTCAAAAATTATTGCGTGAATTGTAGTGGCGCGTATTTTCTTTTTTTCTGAAATAGATAGTTCTGAAAACGCTTTTCCTCTCCATTGCGAATTAATTTTTTTGCTGTCTGAAAGTTTGAAAACTCTCCCATCTTTAGACCATATGCCTGTTACAAAATCGTATACGGTCATAATCCTCTGGAAACCATCTATAATTAGTTTATTTTCATCAGAGGTATTAGCTAGGAAAATACTTGGTACTGGTAGTCCTAAGAGAAGTGAATCAATGAATCGGCTTGCCTCAACTTTATCCCAGACATAATTTCTCTGGAGTTCAGGTTTTTGGAGTTCATTTTCTTCATACATGGTGATTAGCTCTCTAAAGGAAAGATCTGCCCCCCATGAATTTATATTATAGAGATCGTCATTCGAATACGAATCATCCTGTTCTTCGAGAATGACTTCTATATTGTCATCAACGTTTTCATTTTGTAATACATCAATATTAGACATGCATCCCTCTATTTTTTATTGAGTGTCAAAACTACTTTTGAGTGAAATTTTACTTCATTTATATTGCATTCGAAAACAACTTGCTTATTTTTTACTTGAATTTTATTACCTGGGGTTCTAGTAATCATTCGCAAAGTTAAGTCTCCGTCAATATCAATTATCCACTCACCATCTTGGATAGAGTTAAAATCCATTTCACAAACATGAGTAAGACATTCATTAATAACAATTAAGCAAGGCGACTTCGTATCTTTGGATAAAAGTTCTTTATCAAAGACACAAAATCCATTGTCGATTAATTTGCCCTTTTCAAGATGCATTATTGGTATTTTCAGTGAGTGAACTGATTCTTTTTCACCCTTAAACCCTTCTCCAAAGGCAAGCCATTTTAGTGGTGTGTGGGTTTCCATAGCACATTGAAGTACCCAGTCTGCAGGAAAGATGTCACGCATATAACGTGTCGCCATGGTGCTTTTAGATACGCCCAAGTGATCACAGAGTGCTTGGCGCGTAGAAAAGCCATAGGCTTCAACTAAACGCTCGATAACTTTCTTTCCGCCGCTATTGAAATCCAAAAGACCTCCAAAACAATCTAAATTGCATTGAAAGATTCCAAAAGCGATCTTAAAGTTGAACTCGAAGTCTTCTTTTGGAGCCTTCACAACTAATCACGATAAACAACGGCTCGCCACAAGCCGAACTAAAGAAGGAATGTTGCACCATGACCCCAAACATTTCAATCACTCTGAATACACCGCACGTCACAATTGAGCGCTATAGCGAACTTACAGGCCTTCCAGTCGATACGATCAATGACATGTTGGCTGATGGTCGCCTTCCGCGCCATCGTCTCCGTAAAGATAAAAAGCGCGAAAAGGTCATGATTAACATGGCTGCTCTGACTGTAGATGCACTATCGGCTTAAGAAAAGTTTGTTTATCTCTGTCATGTTTAAGGTTCGATTTTGCGATAAGTTCGGAGATGAAAACTATGTTTGATTATAAAGTTTCCAAACAAAAACACTTTGATGAAGCCTGCCGGGCTTTTGCTCTACGTCACAACATGGCGAAGCTGGCCGAACGCGCAGGTATGAATGTTCAAACCTTGCGAAATAAGCTTAACCCTGAACAACCACACCAGCTCACAGCACCAGACATATGGCTACTCACCGATCTCACCGAAGACTCAACGCTAGTTGATGGTTTTCTTGCGCAGATCCATTGCTTGCCATGCGTACCGACCAATGAAGTCGCACGAGAGAAAATTCCTCAGTACGTCCTGAAAGCCACCGCCGAGATCGGCCGCGTCGCTGCAAGTGCAGTTTCAGGTGTTCAACTGAACGCAACCACCCGTCGCCAGGTTGTTGAAAGCGTCAATTCTGTTACCCGTCTGATGGCTTTAACTGCTATTTCGTTGCAGGCGCGTTTACAGGCCAACCCTGCAATGGCAAGTGTCGTCGATACTGTGACGGGTCTTGGCTCTTCTTTTGGGCTGAGCTGAGGTGTTTATGCTGAATAACGAACCTTCATTCGCATCACTGCTCGTTAAGCAAAGCCCGGCCCCGCATTACGGTCACGGCTGGATAACTGGAATGGATGGTAAACGCTGGCATCCATGCCACTCGCAGGATGCCCTGTTGGCTGAGCTGTCCGCAGCAAAAACGGAGGGCAGCAAATGGCGAATTGTTCGATTGGTGTGTTTTATCAGTTTCGTTACAAAGGGGAAAATTACTCAATTCATGAGGATGAGCTGGTCTGCTGCTATCCATCGATTTCGGGAGATGGGAGTTACTTCTTCACGCTGAAGGATGGAACTTTCTTCCGGGGTGAGCAGGTGAAAGAAGTGATGCGAAAAAACACATCACCACTCGAAATTTATCGCCAGTACTCTTAACGATAGCGGTCAATCATCTGCTGGATTTTATGACTGAATTCTTGATGTTTAACAAAGTCGAAACGCAGTTTGTTTAGCTCCTCGCTGAGGATGGTAAAGAATGCTTCCCGATTTGATGAGTCACTTCGGAAGAGACTATGAAGTAGTCCCGAAATCAAGATCTGCTGCGCCGCGAGTTCATCGCGAAGTTCCGCAGTCTCGTTTTCAAGTTGTTCGATACGTTCCTTTTCAATCTGACTCAACATTAGTACATCCCCAAGGCTATCAGTTTTTGCGGGGGAAAGCATACCAGAGAAAAAGGTCGAATGGTTTGGAGTTCGGTGATGGCTATTGAAGGTGATAGTGCGACTGTTCCGCTAAGCGCTGGCCTCCGCCTTAATGGGTTAAACCACATCGCGGAATTAAGGGCGAAAGTGTTTGGCTTAAATATTGATTCAGAACTAGAGCGCTTTATTAGCGATATGCGGGACCAACGGGATATCAATCATGAGCAGAATAAACGCGCACTAGCCGCAATATTCTTTATGGCAAAAATTCCGGCGGAACGTCATAGCGTCAATGTTAGTGAGCTGACGACTGACGAAAAGCGGGAGCTGATTAAAGTAATGAACCATTTTCGTGCAGTGGTGAGCTTATTTCCCAAACGGCTAACCATGCCGAATTAAACCAAACCAGAAATTAATGGCGTAAACCCGCCGGGCATTCTTTTGCCCAAATTCAGGAGAAACACAATGCGAAATATTGAAACCCGAACAACCAACACCGGACCCGATGATGCCGGGCTTCACCTGATGTTGACTGAAGCGCGCATGGAGGAACGCCGGGGCCGCGCTGATGTATTTGCTGCTCATCTTGAAAAACTGGCGGTGCATATCACTCGCGGCAAACTCAGTGGCACCGAAGCGGCAGAGCTGCTGCGTAACGCTGCCGAAACCATCCAGAACGAAGCACAGGAGATCCACTGATGGCTGATTCAATGGACCTTGTGCAGCAGCGCGTGGAAGAAGACCTCCAGCGCCACATCCACAACGCCCGCGCCAAAGTGCCAGGCGTTTCCCGTGTTCTCTGCATTGACTGCGACGCACCGATCCCACCAGCTCGCCGCCGCGCTATTCCCGGCGTGCAGTGCTGCATCACCTGTCAGGAAATCGCTGAACTGAAAGGCAAGCACTACAACGGAGGTGCTGTATGAGCACGATTCTGAAATGGGCGGGTAATAAAACCGCTGTCATGCCCGAGTTAATGAAGCATCTGCCTGCCGGTTCTCGCCTGGTTGAACCGTTCGCGGGTTCGTGTGCTGTAATGATGGCGACAAACTATCCTCAATATCTTGTCGCAGATATTAATGCCGACTTAATCAACCTTTACAAGAAAGCTGCCCAGCACACTGAAGAATTAATCGTATGTGCACTGGTATTTTTCAGAGAGGATAATAATGCTGAAAGCTATTATCAAAACCGTTTGCGATTCAATACCGATACGACTCTGACCGCGCTGGAGCGTGCTGCTCTGTTTTTGTATTTGAATCGTCACTGTTATCGCGGGCTGTGCCGGTACAATCTGAACGGGCAATTTAATGTTCCGTTTGGCAACTATAAAAAACCTTATTTTCCTCACGCCGAAATTCTCACCTTTGCAGAAAAGGCCCGCCGGGCCACGTTTATCTGCGCCAGCTATGACGAAACATTGGCAATGCTGCAGGCGGGTGATGTGGTGTACTGCGATCCACCTTATGACGGTACTTTTACGGCTTATCATACTGCAGGATTTACTGAGAGTGACCAGTATCACTTAGCCTCTATTCTTGAGCGTCGTTCATCTGAAGGGCATCCGGTTATTGTATCAAACAGCGATAGCTCGCTGATTAATTCCATTTATCATAATTTCACCCGTCACCGTATAACCACTAAGCGCAGCATGGGTATTGAGCCAGGTGAGGGGAAATCTGCAGACGAAATCATAGCTGTTTCTGAATGGGTTCCGCCTGTGCCTTTGTATGGACATGCCGCATCCTTCTATCAGCGCTTTAAAAAGCATGGTTTGCCACGTGGCAAAGTCTGATTGCTACGGTATGGCTTTTCCTTGGAATGCCGCAAGAAAAGCCATAAACCCATACCATGACCCGGCAGAAGTTGCGCCGGGTTCAGCACTTTCAAACCTGATCACTCTGTACGCTGCCGACAACGAGCAAGAGCAGCTGCGCCGCGAAGCGCTGAGTGATCAGGTCTGGGAGCGTTTCTTCTTCAATGAGTCTCGTGATCTTGTCCAGCGTGAAATGGAGCAGGATAATCTCATCAGCCGGGCAAAAATGGCTCGTGAGCAGCAGCGTGTTAATCCCGATCTGGTGATTATCGCTGACGTCAGCGCTGAACCGTCCCACATCAGCAAGCCATTGCTGGAACGCATTAAATACTTTCATGGCCTGGGCCGGGCAAAGGCTTATTCCCGTTATCTGCGCGAAACTATCAGACCATGCCTAGAGCGTCTGGCGCGTGTGCGTGACAGCCAGGTGTCTGCTTCCTTCCGGTTCATGGCAAGCCATGACGGTCTGGAGGGGCTGCTGGTTCTGACTGAAATGAGTCAGGACCAGGTAAAACGCCTGTCTACGCTGGTTGCGGCACACATGAGCATGTGCCTCGATGCGGCCTGCAGCGATCTGTTTGTGACTGATAACGTCAAGCCTGAGCAAATCCGCCATTCATGGGAAAAGGTAGCAGCAGAGGCCATGCGTCTTGATGTCATTCCGCCTGCCTTTGAACAGCTGCGCCGCAAGAAACGCCGTCGCAAGCCAGTGCCCTATGACCTTATTCCGGGTTCGCTGGCGCGAATGCTGTGTGCCGACTGGTGGTATCGCAAGCTGTGGCAGACGCGTTGCGAGTGGCGGGAGGAACAGCTGCGTGCTGTTTGCCTGGTCAACAAGAAAGCGTCCCCGTATGTCAGCTATGAAGCCGTGATCCACAAACGCGAGCAGCGGCGCAAATCGCTGGAGTTTTTCCAGTCGCACGAGCTGGTGAATGCCGACGGTGACACGCTGGATATGGAAGACGTGGTGAACGCCAGCAGCAGCAACCCGGCGCACCGGCGCAATGAAATGATGGCCTGTGTGAAAGGGCTGGAGCTGATCGCGGAAATGCGCGTCGACTGCGCTGTGTTCTATACCATCACCTGCCCGTCACGCTTCCACGCCACGCTCAACAACGGCAGACCTAATCCGAAGTGGACCAGCGAAACGGTCCGGCAGAGCAGTGATTATCTGGTTGATACTTTCGCCGCATTCCGCAAGGCCATGCACAAAGCCGGGCTGCGCTGGTATGGCGTGCGTGTTGCTGAGCCGCACCACGACGGCACCGTGCACTGGCATCTGCTGTGCTTCATGCGCAAGAAAGACCGCCGCACACTCACTGCGCTGCTGCGTAAATTCGCCATTCGCGAAGATCGCGCCGAGCTGGGCAACAACACCGGCCCGCGCTTCAAATCTGAGCTTATCAATCCGCGTAAAGGCACTCCGACCAGCTACATCGCCAAATATATCAGCAAGAACATCGACGGGCGCGGCCTGGCGAAAGAGATCAGCAAAGAAACCGGCAAATCACTGCGCGACAGCGCTGAGCATGTCAGCGCCTGGGCATCCCTGCACCGTGTCCAGCAGTTCCGTTTCTTCGGTATTCCAGGACGTCAGGCTTATCGCGAGTTGCGACTGCTGGCCGGGCAGGCCGCGAGAGCGCAGGGCGATAAAAAAGCCGGTGCACCGGTGCTGGAAAATCCGCGACTTGATGCGGTACTGGCTGCCGCTGATGTGGGCTGTTTTGCTACCTACATCATGAAGCAGGGCGGCGTGTTAGTTCCCCGCAAAAATCACCTTATCAGAACGGCCTACGAGCTTAACGACGAGCCGGGCACCTACGGCGATCACGGCATCCGTATCTATGGCATCTGGTCCCCGATAGTTGAGGGCAGGATCTGCACGCACGCGATGAAGTGGAAAATGGTTCGTAAGGCCGTTGATGTTCAGGAGGCGACAGCCGACCAGGGGGCAAGCGCCACTTGGACTCGTGGCAATAACTGTCCCCCTGTTGAAAAAACTTACCAGAAAGGGGGCGAATTACCGGGCAGTGAAGAGTCTGCCGCGCTGCCTGATTTCGAGAACATGAGCAAAAAAGAGCTGCGCGAGCTGACCGCGAGGTTGCGGCTGGTCAAACCGAAGCGCCGGAAAGGGTACAAACAGGAGATTACGGATCACCAGCGCCTGCAGCTCAATGCGGAGTTGCTGTCCAGAGGTTTTGACGCCAGCGAAACGGAAGTGGATCTGCTTCTGCGTGGCGGCAGCCTGCCATCTGGAGCCGGGCTGCGCCTGTTCTACCGGAACCAGCGCCTACAGGAGGATGACAAATGGCGTCAGTGGTACTGACGGCTCAGAGAAATGGCATATCTATTAATCAAAGAGTTAGCTGAGTAAAAAACTATTTCAGCTTTAAAATCATATGATGTACTGTATATATAAACAGTAATATTGGGAGGGAGTTGTGAACGATTTGTTCATGGAGTCACTTGCACTGCAGCGGATAGAACTTATGGCCCGGCTGGTTGCCAGCTCAGATTGTAGCGATGACGACAAGGAGGTTGCGATTTCGTGGCTGTCGGAGCTGACAAGCGATCTGGTTACCAGGCTGAATAAATATGGAGTAGGGCAGGATGAGAGTACGCATTAGTGATTCCGCACCATGGGAAACTCCCTCCCATATGGCATCCTGCGGTTTGAGAACGCAGTGCATGTCTATGGTGCATGGATTCGCATGATCCAAAAAGGATCGCAACGGGTCGGGGCCGCCAGAACTGGCGCGCTTTCCGGCCTGTCATGCACCTGCATGAAAACCACTACACAAAGCGGGCAGGCGTGGCGGGGATACGAGCGCGCGCAAATAGACAAAGTTGTAGTTGCACAAGCAATTAACCTTAGATATAAAAAGAATAAAATGGAGCATACCCATATGAAATTTTTGATTAAAATACTAGCTCTAATCTTACTAATTGCTTCAGGTGGCTGGTTTTGGTTTAAGCCTGGTTTCGACTCAGGAATAGCAGTCATTACCGCATTGATCATGTTATTGGGATTGTTTGTTTCAGATAAATTAAATGTTAATTCTCTGAAACAAAAAGTTTCACAAAACTCATGTGGAATACAGGCTGGAGGTAATGTCACTATCTCTACTGGAAAGGAGAAAGAATAAAATGGGAATTATCGGTAAAGATGCTAACCAATCTGTAAGTAATGGTTCGTTCGCATTACAGGCAGGTGGCAATATTCAAATCACCACTGGGTTGTCAGCAGCTGACGTGGTTCAGCTTTTTGACGTACTTTTTCAAAATCAGTTCCCTAGAATTCAGGAGATTGCAAAAGAGCAAGCAATTAGCAATCGAAGAGAGTTGGAAGCGCTTGTGATTAGCGATCTTCACAAGAACTCAGAAAAAATTATTATAGACAAGTTTAAGGATCCGGATATTCAGGCATTGTTAAATGATGCATTAATTTCTGCAGCAAGAAAGGGTAAAAAAGCACATCCGGATTTGTTATCAAAATTAATTGTAGAAAAAGTGTCTGGCGGTAACTCAGATTTGGCAGAAATTATACTAACTGAAGCTGTTAGTGTTGTTCCTAAACTCACTAAGTCTCAGGTCTCTTTGATTTGTGCGATTTTTGTCTTGAATGATGTCCATATAACAACGACTATGGGTGAGGCTATTTATACATTAGAGTCTTTCCATACCAAGCTTGAACATTATTTAGGTAGTGATTTTGATTTATCGGCTGCAAATTTAAGGCATGTTAGCTATACAGGTGCATGGATTTATAATGATTTTATGGGCCGTGAGACTGTTGAGGGTTATCTCCAAAAATATGCTTATTTTGGTGCAAGTAATGCTGGCGAAGCTAAGAAGAAACTGGGATTTATTTCTCCTGCAATATTACGCTTTCTTAATAAAATTAACGCCCCGCAAATAGGTGGCGTTAATTTGACAGGTGTAGGGCAAGCAATAGCTATCACGGCTCTTAAAGAAATAGCCCCTTTTGATTATGCCCAGTGGTTGAAGTAACAAATCATTATTGTTTATGTTTTTACTTTAAATCGTAGGATGTAAAATTCACTACATCCTCCTTCAACCAGTTATTCAGTTCCTGCAGTCGCTTCTGCAATGGCATCAGTTCATTTCTTACGAAGACGCAGCTCGCCTTCTCCACATCCCCAAACCCCCCAACATTGCTCGGCATAATTCCCATCATCTGCGGTGGAACGCGGTGAGCCGCCATCATGTCGTCCCGGCTCACGTTCTTGATATTCAGAAACTCATCTTTAGCCGCGACCTCTGACAGCGGAATGATCTGAATCCCGTCCTTTTTGCCGTTCGGCGAATACATAAACAGGTTGCGGAAGTTCCCCGGCCCTTTAGCGCTTTTCATAGCTTGGCGGATGTTGTTCACGTCCTCCTGGTTCTGCGCGGCGTCGGTCATGTACATGATGAATCCCGCATGGCTGCCGTTGATATAATACTTACGGCGGAACAGGGTGGCGGATTCGTTCAGCAGGGCGGAAGGGATAGCGGAAAGGTATTCCGGCAGGCCGTAAATTTCCTGGTTAAGATCCGGTTCCATCAGGTGAAAGATACTGCCTCTGGTGAATTCATACGGCTGCGTGGTCATGCCGTACTGCACAAACCAGTAAGTATCCAGATCCACACCGCGACGGGTGTATTTCGCCAGCGATGGCTCCAGTGAAAGAATGCCGCCGAGCCGGTTGGTGCGTTTCTCCAGATAGGCGTTACCAAACACAAGATAGTCCTGCACAAAACGGCTGAACGCCTGCTGGCTCAGCAGTGGATGCGGGATAAAGGTGCTGGTCAGAATGTTGCGCTTCACGGCAATCGGCGAGCTGTGGTGTACGGCGGCGCGGTAGGTGCGCGCGAGTCCGTCAAAACTGACCGGCGGCTCATACCAGCGGTCCATCTGCACGCATTCCACGTAATCCAGCAGCTCGCGGCGGTCCAGTACTGGGATCGGGTCGCCAAAGCTGAAGGCTTCTGCTCTTGTCGCGCCGCTGTGCTGAACGCTTTGCGCGGCTGCGGCACGGTTTTTCTTGCTCTTGCCCATCAAAAAATCTCCACAATATTGCTGGTATTGGCGGATTCGCCCTGCAGCGGTTCGTTAAACAGCGCGTGCATCGTCGCCCACGCCAGATCGGCATGGCTGGCTTCTTCACTGCGGCTGGCTTCGTAGGTTGGGCGGTTGCCGCTGGCGGTGGTGGTGCGGCGGATTGCCATAAAGGACTGCGCGATGTCGGTGTGCCCGGCGTCGAACTCCAGGCGGCGGTGGCTGATAATGTCGTACGCCTTGAGCACTAGGGCGTTTTTGACGTTGGGGTTGTAAACGAACTCGCGAACGGCAGGGAAGAACGCCTTCACATTCTCATACACACCGTGGCCGACGCCGGTGGAGTCGATGCCGATATAGGTCACGTTGTACTGCTGCGTCAGCTTTTTGATGGCGTCGGCCTGGGCGCGGAAGTCCATGCCGCGCCACTGGTGACGCTCCAGAATGCGGAACTTGCCTCCCGGCACCGTTGGCGGAGCCATGACCACGCAGCCCGCGCTGTCACCGTTCTGGGTGCCCTTCGCAGGGTCGTAGCCGATCCACACTTCGCGCCAGCCAAACGGACGCAACGCCAGCGCGTGAAAATCTGACCAGACTTCCCAGCTGTCCACCATGCACGCCTGCAGCTCGCTGAGCGGAAACACGGACGCCAGATCGTCGATAAACTCGCACATCAGCAGGTTCTGGTACTCGTCCGGGCTGTACTCCATGCGCAGCTGGTCGATGTCGAACAGGTTACACCCGCCGCGCACCGCATCTTCCACGGTGACAATCTGGCGATACTGCCCGTCCGGACACAGCAGGCCGGGGGCCAGGCTGCCGTGAGTCAGGTCGATATCCACCTTGTCCGCTTTCGCGCGGCCCCGGTTAAACAGCGCACCGGACCAGAACGGATACGCACTGTGCGTCAGGCTCGACGGCGTGGAGAAGTAGGTCTGCCGCCATTTTTTGTGAATGGCCATCCCGGATGCCACCTTGCGCAGCTCCTGGAATTTCGGTATCCAGAAGTATTCATCCAGGTACAGGTTGCCGTGGTAGCTCTGAGCCGTGCGGGCGTTGGTACCGAGGAAGTACAGGCACGCGCCGTTGCTGAGCGTCATCGGGTCGCCTTTCAGCTCCACATCGACCTCTTTAGCAAAGTCGATGATGTACTGCTTGAAGACGTGCGCCTGCGCCTTGCTGGCGGAGAGGAAAATCTGGTTGCGCCCGGTGGTGATGGCGTCAATAAGCGCCTCACGGGCAAAGAAAAAGGTCGCCCCAATCTGGCGAGACTTGAGCAGGTTGCGGATGCGGTGCCGGTTGCCTGCCTCCCACCAGTGGCGCTGGTAGGCAAACATTGAGTCGTGGAATACTGCCTGCAGCTTCTCGATCTGCTCGTCGGTGAACAGGTTCTTTTCCGGTTGCTTGCGCGGGCCTTTGTTGCGGTTCGCCACGTTGGGATTGAGGTCGGCTTCGTTGCCGCCGTCGTTGAATTTGCCGATCCGGGCGTGGCGCTCGGACTGGCGCGCCAGCAGGTCAATCTCCTTGAAGTCTTTCCCTTCTTTCTGCTCCTTCATGATGAGCTGGCAGTAGCGCGCGGCGGTGGTGAGCTGCATCTGATCCAGCGGCCCGTACTCGCCCCATTTGTCGCGCTTCTTCCAGCTGTGAACGGTTGCAACTTTCTCGCCCAGCATTTCAGCAATGCGGGCTACGCGGTATCCCTGAAAGTACAGCAGCATGGCCTGCCGACGGGGATCGAGGTCTGCGGGGGTCAGTGTCATATCCATGGCACAAGCCTACGGCCTTGACTGACCTCTTTCTCCGGCTTCGTTTTGTATGGCGAAAGGCACAAGCGCCGCGCGTTGTCTCACTCCCCCCATCCCCGCAACCATAAGGCTCCAGACAGTTTTCTAACGGAGCACAGCTCATGACAGTGAAAGCAAAGCGTTTCCGCATCGGGGTGGAAGGTGCCACCACCGACGGACGCGAAATCCAGCGTGAATGGCTGGAACAGATGGCAGCCAGCTACAACCCGACGGTCTATACCGCGCTGATTAACCTTGAGCACATCAAATCCTATTCCCCGGACAGCGCCTTTAACCGCTACGGCCAGGTGACGGCGCTGGTTGCCGAAGAAATCAAGGACGGTCCGCTTGCGGGCAAGATGGCGCTTTACGCTGACGTGGAGCCAACCACCTCCCTGGTCGAACTGGTCAAAAAGGGCCAGAAGCTGTTCACCTCAATGGAAGTCAGCCCGAAATTTGCCGATACCGGCAAAGCCTATCTTGTCGGCTTGGCTGCGACGGACGATCCGGCGAGTCTCGGTACAGAGATGCTGGCCTTCAGCGCCAGCGCCGCCCATAACCCGCTGGCGAACCGTAAGCAGAAACCGGACAACCTGTTTTCTGCCGCCGAAGAAACGCTGATCGAACTGGAAGAAATCCAGGACGACAAACCCTCCCTGTTTGCCCGCGTTACCGCGCTGTTCACCAAAAAAGAGCAGACCGACGACGCACGATTTTCCGACGTGCATCAGGCCGTGGAACTGGTCGCCACCGAGCAGCAGAACCTGAGCGAGCGCACCGCGAAATCCCTTTCTGAAAATGGCGAACGTCTGTCCGCGCTGGAATCTTCCCTGCAGGAGCAGCAGGCCGCCTTTGCCGAACTGGAGCAAAGGCTCAACCGCGAAGACAGCCGCAAGGATTACCGCCAGCGTGCTCCGGGCGGTGACGCCCCGGCAGGCACCGTGACCAATTGCTGAGGAGCAAACCAACACATGAAACAGAAAACTCGCTTTGCCTTTAATGCCTACCTGCAGCAGCTGGCGCGCCTGAACGGTGTGGCCGTGACCGAGCTTGCCAGTAAGTTCACCGTCGAACCGTCGGTATCCCAGACGCTGGAAGACGAAATTCAGCAGTCCACCGCGTTTCTGACGCTGATCAACGTGATGGGCGTGGCCGAACAGTCCGGCCAGCTGCTGGGGCTGGGCGTCGGCAGCACCATTGCAGGCACCACCGATACCACCACCAAAGAGCGCGAACCCACCGATCCAACCCTGATGGCGGACGTGGAATACAAGTGCGAGCAGACCAACTTTGACACGGTGCTGACCTACGCGAAGCTGGATCTGTGGGCGAAGTTCCAGGACTTCCAGGTGCGTATCCGCAACGCCATCGTCAAGCGCCAGGCGCTGGACCGCATCATGATCGGCTTCAACGGCGTGAAGCGCGCCAAAACGTCCAACCGTGGCGAGAACGTGCTGCTGCAGGACGTGAACAAAGGCTGGCTGCAGAAAATCCGCGAAGACGCGCCGGACAACGTGCTGGGCATTAAAACGGCAGACGACGGCACCGTAACCATCGAACCGGTGAAAGTGGGCAAGGGCGGTCTGTATGCCAATCTCGACGCGCTGGTGATGGATGCGGTCAACGAGCTTATCGATCCGATTTTCCAGGATGATGACGAGCTGGTTGTGGTCTGCGGGCGTGAGCTGTTATCCGACAAGTATTTCCCGCTGGTCAATAAGGAGCAGGAGAACAGCGAGAAAATCGCCGCCGATCTGATCATCAGCCAGAAACGCATGGGTGGCCTGCAGGCCGTGCGCGCGCCGTACTTCCCGGCAAACGCCGTGCTGATCACCCGCCTGGATAACCTGTCCATTTACTGGCAGGAAGAGACTCGCCGCCGCTCGGTTATCGACAACCCGAAACGTGACCGCATCGAAAACTTCGAGTCCGTCAACGAGGCCTACGTGGTGGAGGACTACCGCTGCGCGGCCCTGGTGGAGAACATCGAAATCGGTGATTTCAGCGCGTCAACTGCACCGGACGCCGGGGAGTAACGCATGAGCCTGAGTCCCGCACGGCAGCACCGCCTGCGCATTCAGGCTGAACAGGCCGCCCGCGAAGGCGGCAGTGTTCGCCATGCCTCGGGCTATGACCTGATGCTGCTCCAGTTGGCAGAAGATCGCCGCCGCCTTAAGGGCATCCAGTCCACGGTGAAAAAGGCGCAAATCAAGGTGGAGCTGCTGCCGAAATATTCCGCCTGGGTGGACGGCGTGCTGGCGGCCGGAGGCGCGCAGCAGGATGACGTCCTGATGTACGTGATGCTGTGGCGTATCGACGCCGGTGACTATGCCGGTGCGCTGGAAATAGGACGACATGCTCTGCGCCATGGCTGGGTGATGCCGCTCGGCAACCGCAACGTGCAGACCGTGCTGGCCGAGGAAATGGCCGATGCGGCGCAAAGCGCGATGCTGGCGGCGGCTCCTTTCGACGCCGACCTGCTGCTGCAGACGCTGGACCTGACCACAGGGCAGGATATGCCGGACCAGTCACGGGCGCGTCTGCATAAAGCCATCGGCGCGGTGCTGAGCGAGAACCATCCGGCATCGGCCCTCAATCACCTCACTCATGCGCTCCAGCTGGATTCCCGCTGCGGCGTGAAGAAAGACAAAGAGCGGCTGGAACGCAGACTGCGCAACGACCGCTGACGGAACGTGCCCCGCGCACGGGCGGCACGGGATGGCGACAGGCACTGCCTCATCAAAATCCCGTCCACCGCCCACTTATTCAGGAGAAGACCGCATGAAGTTTGTTGCGCCCGAACCGGCACCGGAACAGGCGGAGGTCATAAAAAATACGCCGTTCTGGCCGGATGTGGATGTGTCGAAGTTTCGCAGCGTGATGCGCACTGATGGCACGGTTACGCAGCCGCGCTTAAAGCAGGTGCTGCTGACCGCTATCTCCGAAGTGAACGCCGAGCTGTTCGACTTCCGCAACCGCCAGCGAATGCTGGGGTTTCAGGTACTGGCCGAGGTGCCTGCGGACGTGCTCGACGACAAAAACGAACGCATCCAGCACTACCACAACGCTGTCTATTGCTGGGCGCGCGCTGTGCTCAATGAGCGTTATCAGGACTATGACGCCACGGCGTCCGGCGTGAAACGTGGGGAAGAGCTGGCGGAGGCCAGCGGGGACCTGTGGCGGGATGCGCGCTGGGCCATCAGCCGGGTGCAGGATGCGCCGCACTGCACGGTGGAGCTTATCTGATGAAAGTGCGTGCGCACCAGTATGACACGGTGGACGCGTTGTGCTGGCGTCATTACGGGCGCACGCAAGGTGTCACGGAGCAAGTATTACGGGCCAATCCGGGGCTGGCTGAACATGGCCCTTTTTTACCGCACGGGCTGCAGGTGGAGCTGCCGGATCTCCCGACAGCGGCCACCGCGCAGACCGTCCAGCTATGGGATTGAATGATGACGCTTGAACGACTCAGCGCTTTTATCACTTACTGCATCGCCGTGCTGCTGGCATGGCTGGGCGATCTGTCGCTTAAGGATGCGTCAACGGTTGGCGGCGTGCTGATTGGTGTGCTGATGCTGGCAATCAACTGGTACTACAAACACCAGTCTTTCAAACTGCTGCGCGGCGGCAAAATTTCGCAGGGGGAATATGAATCCTTCAATCGTTAAACGCTGCCTGGTCGGGGCGGTGCTGGCTATCGCCGCCACGCTGCCCGGTTTTCAGTCGCTGCACACTTCTGTGGAGGGGCTGAAACTGATTGCCGATTATGAAGGCTGTCGCCTGCAGCCGTACCAGTGCAGCGCAGGCGTCTGGACCGACGGCATCGGCAACACGTCCGGCGTGACGCCTGGCAAAACCATCACCGAACGGCAGGCAGCTCAGGGGCTTATTACTAACGTGCTGCAGGTGGAGCGGGCGCTGGAGAAGTGCGTGGTGCCATCCGTGCCGCAAAAGGTCTATGACGCCGTGGTGTCGTTCGCCTTCAACGTCGGCACCGGCAATGCCTGCAGCTCCACGCTGGTGAAACTGCTGAACCAAAAGCGCTGGGCGGATGCCTGCCGACAGCTGCCGCGCTGGGTGTACGTAAAAGGCGTGTTTAATCAGGGGCTGGATAACCGCCGCACGCGGGAAATGGCCTGGTGCCTGAAAGGGGCAGGGGTATGACGCGCGCGCTGACGGTCATGCTCGCGTTTGTACTGGCGGCGCTGGTCTGGCAGTCGTGGCGGCTGAACACCGCCCGCCACGCCATCGAAACGCAAGGCGAACAGCTGGCGACTAAAGCGCAGGCACTGGCTAAGAAAAACAGCCAGCTGATCGGCCTGTCCATTCTGACCGAAACCAACAGCCGGGCGCAGATGCGACTTTATGCGGCGGTGGAGCAGACCACCGCGCTGCTGCGTCACCGGCAGCACCGGATTGAGGAACTGAAACGTGAAAACGAAGACTTGCGCCGCTGGGCTGACACTCCTTTGCCTGCTGACATTATCCGGCTGCGGAAACGTCCGGCCCTCACCGGAGGTGCAGCTTACCGTGAATGGCTGTCCAAGAGTGACGCCGTGCAGCCTGAACCCGTCAGCGCCGCGCACTAACGGTGACCTGAACACGATGCTGGATGAAACCGAGACCGCCTGGGCGGTCTGTGCCGACAAAGTGGACACGATTATTGCGTGTCAGGAGCGAAACAGTGAACAAGCCGCAGGCCTTACGCCGCGCCCTGAATAAGGCGGTGCCCTATGTGCACGATAACCCGGACAAACTGCATCTGTTCGTGGATAACGGTTCTCTCGTGGCAACTGGCGCGCACTCCATGTCTTGGGAATACCACTACACCCTCAACGTGGTGATCGAGGATTTCAGCGGCGACCAGAATCTGCTGATGGCCCCGGTGCTGCTGTGGCTGAAAGCCAGTCAGACGGATGCCATCAACAACCCGCAGCTGCGCGAAAAGCTGTTCACTTTTGAGGTCGATATTCTGCGCAACGACGTGTGTGATATCAGCCTGAACCTGCAGCTGACGGAGCGTGTGCTGGTCAGCTCCGATGGTGGTATCTCGACGGTTGAGGCGGAGCCAGAACCCGACGAGCCAGAAGAAATGTGGACGGTGAAACGTGGATAATCTGCACAAGGTCGATGAATGGTTGGCGGCACTGCTGGCGAATCTTGAGCCTGCTGCCCGTCAACGCATGATGCGGGAACTGGCGCAGGAACTGCGCTGGAACCAGCAACATAATATTCGGCTGCAACTCAACCCTGACGGCAGCGGCTACGAGCCGCGAAAGGTCAAAGCCAGAACTAAAAAAGGGCGAATTAAGCGGCAGATGTTTTCGAAGCTGCGCACGGCAAAGTACCTGAAAACTGCCGCCAGCGTGGATTCAGCTAGCGTGCAGTTTGCAGGAAAGGTGCAGCGGATTGCTCGGGTGCATCATTACGGTCTGCGTGATCGGGTTAGTCCTAGAGGTCCACACATTCTTTATCCAGAACGCCGTTTGTTGGGGGTATCTGATGAGATGAAATCGAACATTCGCGACTTTATAATTCAAAGATTAACCTTGCTTTAAATATACTATTTTTTCGAATTTAAGTGAGGCTTTGTCTTTATTAATTTCGTCCTGAATGGCTCGGCCTGCTCCATCAAATGTAGGGTAAATATCAGCAGCACTGTACCCTGCTTTATTTAGCAATTTAAAAGCGTTAAATACCTCCGATACAGGTAGTGTATATTTATAAAAGAGTGGGTGTGTATAATCTTCTGTTAATAGCTCAAGGCTTTGCACGGTTGCTTTTTCCCCTCTTTTCCCCAAGTGAGAATGAACTGTAAACAAACCATATTGAGCTGCAAGATGTGGACTTATTGACCCCGCGGCAGAGTGAACTTGTAGTTTTGGGTGTAAATTAATTGCGGTTTGATTAAAAGCCCAAATTGCTAGCTCGGATTCATTAATCCAAGAATTATAATTGGAAATACATGAGCTTACTGCGAAATAATATGCAATATATGGGATTTTAGACCAATCTAATAAGCGAGTGGGAACACCATGATGCTGTGCTAAAGCCATAAGATCTAAAATCTCAGGGTTAGGCCAGGATTCTGGGTTTTGAATCCACTTATCTTGATGTTCAATATCAAGATGTTGTTTCCTGAATGCCGGGCTATCTCCAGGAATGCGCATTCCAATTCTGTCACAATGTTTAACAAATGACATTAGTGATAATATTTCACTAGCAACAACATTTTGTGATTCTGGGCCAAGTTTAGTATTTAGGTATTCAGGTGCATTTCTTAAAGATGAAGGTATTAAATCCCAAGACGCATCACCTTGACCGCGAAAGATGATGTCATCTGGTAGATTCAAGTCTATTTTTTGTGTGGGTGACAATGCATCCCAAAGTTTTGATGCGCATGTAAACTTTCTAAGCTCAAATGCTGCATTTTGCCTTTCTTCCATTAGACTACCTATCCCAAAGTTGTTGTGTATCACATATCACACAATTTAGCACACTCCTTTCAATAAAGAGCTAATGGCAAAATAATGCCATGAACGCACAACTCACAGAAATCATGCGCCTTATCACCAATCTGATCCGCACCGGCACGGTGACCGAAGTGGACCGGGAAAACTGGCTGTGCCGGGTAAAGGTAGGCGAACTCGAAACCAACTGGATCAACTGGCTGACGCTGCGTGCAGGTGGTGCCCGCACATGGTGGTGCCCGTCGCCGGATGAGCAGGTGGTGGTTCTGAGCATGGGCGGCAATCTTGAAACTGCTTTTGCGCTTCCCGCTATTTATTCCAGCCAGTTTGCGCCGCCATCGGATTCCGTGGATGGCTGCGTGACGCAGTACCCGGACGGAGGCTCGTTTGAGTACGAACCCGCCTCAGGGCGTTGGCACGTCAGGGGTATCAAATCCATGGTGATTGAGGCGGCTGACCATATCACCCTCAAAACCTCTCAGTTTGTCGTAGAAGCCGACACCACGCGCATCAACAGTAACGTTGTAATCAACGGTGCAGTCACCCAGGGCGGCGGCCCGATGAGTTCCAACGGGATCGTGGTGGATGACCACGCGCACAACAAAGTTAAATCAGGCGGCGATAAGTCGGGAGGCCCGGTATGACGCTGTATATCGGTATGAGTCAGCGCAACGGCAAGACCATCACGGACACAGACCATCTTCGCCAGTCGGTACGCGATATTCTTGTTACCCCGCAGGGCAGCCGCATTGCCCGCCGGGAGTATGGTTCCCTGCTGTCCGTCCTGATTGACCAGCCGCAGAACCCGGCGCTGCGCCTACAGATCATGTCGGCGGTGTATATGGCCCTGAGCCGCTGGGAGCCACGCCTGACGCTGGACTCCATCACCATCAGCAGCAATTTTGACGGCTCCATGGTGGTTGACCTTACCGGGCTGCGTAACAACGGCGCGCCGGTTTCCCTTTCCGTATCAACAGGAGCAGACAATGGCGGTCATTGACCTTTCACAGCTCCCCGCGCCGCAGATTGTGGACGTGCCGGATTTTGAGACTCTGCTGGCCGAGCGCAAGGCTGCCTTTGTGACGCTGTATCCGGCGGATGAGCAGGCTGCCGTCACGCGCACGCTGGCGCTGGAGTCTGAACCCATCACTAAACAGCTGCAGGAAAGCACGTACCGCGAGGTACTCTTGCGCCAGCGTATCAACGAGGCCGCGCAGGCAGTCATGGTGGCGTATGCCCTCGGTGGCGATCTGGACCAACTCGCCGCCAATTACAACGTCAACCGCCTGACGGTTACGCCTGCCGATAGCGACGCGGTGCCACCGGTTGCTGCTGTGATGGAAAGCGACGACGCTCTGCGTCTACGTGTGCCTGCTGCATTTGAGGGGCTGTCGGTAGCCGGTCCGACGGCGGCGTATGAGTTTCACGCCAGAAGTGCGGACGGGCGCGTGGCGGATGCCAGTGCAACCAGCCCGGCCCCGGCGGAAGTGGTTCTGACTGTACTGAGCCGCGAGGGTGATGGTGCGGCAGAAAATGACCTGCTGGCAGTGGTCGAAAAGGCGCTGAACAACGAGAGCGTGCGACCGGTGGCGGATCGCCTGACGGTGCGTAGCGCCGAAATTATCCCGTACAGCGTGGAAGCAAACATCTTTCTCTATCCTGGACCGGAGGCTGAGCCGGTAATGGCGGCCGCAAAAGCCAGCCTGCAGAAATACATCGCCAGCCAGACACGGCTCGGACGCGATATCCGCCGCAGTGCCATCTATGCTGCGCTACATGTCGAAGGTGTGCAGCGTGTGGAGCTGGCATCCCCGATGAATGATGTGGTGCTGGACAAAACGCAGGCTGCATCCTGCACGCAGTGGAATGTGACTAACGGGGGCACGGATGAATAGCTTGCTGCCGCCTGGCTCAACACCGCTTGAGCGCCGACTGGCGCAGACCTGCAGCGGGATTTCCGATCTGCAGGTGCCGCTACGCGATTTGTGGAACCCGGCAACCTGTCCGGTCAGTTTCCTGCCGTATCTGGCGTGGGCGTTTTCTGTGGACCGCTGGGACGAGAGCTGGACGGAAAGCGTTAAGCGCCGGGTGGTGCAGGATGCGTTCTATATCCATCAGCACAAAGGGACAACCAGCGCGGTGCGTCGCGTGGTGGAGCCGTTCGGCTTCCTGATCCGCATTATCGAATGGTGGCAGACCGGCGAACAACCTGGCACGTTTCGTCTTGATATCGGCGTGCAGGACCAGGGCATCACGGAAGAAACCTATCTGGAGTTGGAGCGCCTCATCAGCGACGCCAAGCCCTGCAGCCGTCATCTGATCGGTATGTCCATCAACCTGCAGACCGGCGGGCCGTATTTCGTCGGCGCAGTCATCTACACCGGCGAAGAAATCACGATTTACCCGTATATCAACGACACCATTATTTCTGGCGGCAGCGCTTATGAAGGCGGTGCAGTCCATGTTATTGACACAATGAGAGTGAACCCATGAGCGCAAAATTTTATACCCTGCTGACGGATATCGGCGCGGCGAAACTGGCAAGCTCCGCCGCGCTCGGTGTGCCACTGAAAATTACCCAGATGGCTGTAGGGGATGGTGGCGGTGTGCTGCCAACACCAAACGCTCAACAGACAAAGCTGGTTGCCGAAAAGCGCCGCGCTGACCTCAACATGCTGTATATCGATCCGCAGAACAGCAGCCAGATTATTGCTGAACAGGTGATCCCCGAAACCGAGGGCGGTTGGTGGATTCGTGAGGTCGGTCTGTTCGATGAAACCGGCGCGCTGATTGCTGTGGGCAACTGCCCGGAGAGCTACAAGCCGCAGTTGGCGGAGGGGAGCGGTCGCACACAGACCGTGCGCGTGGTGCTGATTACCAGCAGTACCGATAGTATCACCCTGAAAATTGACCCTTCGGTTGTTCTGGCAACCCGCAAGTATGTCGATGACAAGGTGCTTGAGCTTAAGGTGTACGTGGATGACCTGATGGCGGCGCATATTGCTGCAGCTGATCCCCATACGCAGTATGCGCCAAAGGCAAGCCCGACGTTCACTGGTACGCCGAAAGCACCGACAGCGGCGGTAGGTAACAATACCACTCAGCTTGCTAACACTGCTTTTGTGCAGGCGGCGCTGGTTGCCCTGGTTGGTGGTGCGCCCGCTACACTGGACACTCTGAAAGAAATTTCAGCAGCAATCAGCAATGACCCCAATTTCAGCACCACCATTAATAACGCGCTGGCGCTGAAAGCACCACTGGCGAGCCCGGCCCTTACCGGAACGCCAACGGCACCTACTGCGTCACAGACGGTGAACAACACCCAGGTTGCCACCACGGCATTTGTTAAATCAGCCATCGCGGCGCTAGTAGCATCATCCCCGGCAGCGCTGGATACGCTGAATGAACTGGCTGCGGCGCTGGGTAACGATCCGAACTTTGCCACCACTGTGATGAATGCGCTGGCGGGAAAGCAGCCTCTGGATTCAACACTTACTGCTCTGGCGGGTAAGAACATTGCCGGACTTCTCGCCTATCTTGGTCTGACGGATATTGTGCAGTCCGGTGTAGGGACTGGCCTGCTTGGCCCGGCAGGCTATATCAAAATCCCGTTAATCATTGATGGCGGGAAACAGATATTTATTATGCAGTGGGGTTTAGTTACGGATGGCTCACAGGCAACCGTAAACTACCCGACAGCGTTCCCAACCAGGGTGGCTTTGGCTCTGGCTACCCCACTAACATCATTTACTGCCGGGGTTGCCTCCGTCTCGATGGCAAACGTGGATACTATTAGTCTGACGCAGTTAAACATCATTGTTGCCAGAACGGTGAGCGGATCGCAGGTAGCATTTCCCCGCTCTGTGTTATGGCTGGCTTTAGGATACTAACGATGAATGCATACTTTTTTAGCGCCTCTGCACCTGGGTTTTTCGCGCAGGATTTGAAAGATGTTTATGATTCTGCCGGAACCTGGCCTGACGATGCAGTGAGCATTGACAATGACACCTGGCGACAATTTATCTTCACGCAGCCCCCGGGAAAACAGCTGGGTGCGGACGCACAGGGGATGCCTGTCTGGATTGATAATCCTGAGCCTACGGCAGAAGAGCTTATAGCTGCTGCCAGTAAGGAAAAACAAGAGTGCATAGAGCAGGCGAATTTTTACATCAATAGCAGGCAGTGGCCTTCAAAGCTTTCATTGCAGCGCTTATCTGATGATGAAAAGGCGGCCTTTAATTCTTGGCTTGATTATCTTGATGCACTGGATGCCGTAGATATTTCAGCAGCGCCGAATATTCACTGGCCAGAAAAGCCCGCTGAGTAACCCGTCCCCGCAAATGCGGGGATTTTTATACCTTTCCATTGTGTCATTTTCCACACATCTTGCAGTACGTGCGCCACGCGCATATCACCCTGAACATAGGCGTATCCCATGTAAACCGGAGAGACTGCCTTATGGCTCAGGATTACCATCACGGAGTGCGCGTTGAAGAAATCAACGATGGCACCCGATCCATTACCACGGTTAGCACCGCTATCGTCGGCATGGTCTGCACCGGCGATGATGCCGATGCGTCCATGTTTCCCCTTAACAAACCGGTCCTGCTGACAGATGTACTAACCGCCAGCGGTAAAGCAGGCGAGTCCGGCACGCTGGCCCGCTCGCTGGATGCCATTGCTGACCAGGCTAAACCCTTGACTGTCGTTGTGCGCGTTGCACAGGGTGAAACCGAAGCGGAAACAACCTCCAACATTATCGGCGGCGTGACAGCCGACGGTAAAAAAACAGGCATGAAAGCACTGTTATCTGCGCAGTCCCAGCTCGGCGTTAAGCCGCGTATTCTTGGCGTGCCGGGGCACGACACGCAGGCGGTTGCCACTGAGCTGCTGAGCGTGGCGCAGAGTCTGCGCGGGTTCGCCTATCTGTCAGCCTACGGCTGCAAAACGGTAGAGGAGGCCATTGCCTACCGCGATAACTTCAGCCAGCGCGAGGGGATGCTGATCTGGCCTGATTTCATCAACTTTGACACGGTGCTTAACGCAGACGCGACTGCCTATGCATCCGCCCGTGCGCTTGGCCTGCGTGCCAAAATTGACGAGCAGACCGGCTGGCACAAAACCCTGTCCAACGTGGGTGTGAACGGCGTCACCGGCATTTCTGCTGATGTGTTCTGGGATTTGCAGGACCCGGCAACCGATGCGGGGCTGCTGAACCAGAACGATGTCACCACGCTGATCCGAAAAGACGGCTTCCGCTTCTGGGGTTCGCGCTGCCTCAGTGACGATCCGCTATTTGCCTTTGAGAACTACACTCGCACGGCGCAGGTGCTGGCTGACACCATCGCTGAAGCGCATATGTGGGCGGTGGATAAGCCGCTCAACCCTTCACTGGCCCGCGACATTATTGAAGGCATTCGCGCCAAAATTCGCAGCCTGGTGAGCCTGGGTTACCTCATTGGCGGTGACTGCTGGCTGGATGAGTCCGTGAATGATAAGGACACGCTCAAGGCCGGGAAGCTGCTGATCGATTACGACTACACGCCAGTACCACCGCTGGAAAATCTGCTGCTTCGCCAGCGTATCACCGATCAGTATCTGATTAATTTCGCCAGCCAGGTCAGCGCATAAGGGGGCAGCATGGCTTTACCACGCAAGTTAAAACACCTGAACCTGTTCAATGACGGGAACAACTGGCAGGGGATCATTGAATCTCTGACCCTGCCTAAATTCGGCCGAAAGTTTGAAAAGTATCGCGGCGGCGGTATGCCCGGTTCGGCGGATGTTGATCTGGGGCTGGATGATGGCGCGCTGGACACGGAATTTTCAATCGGTGGCACCGAACTGCTGTTATTCAAGCAGATGGGAAAAGCCACCGTCGATGGTATCCAGCTGCGTTTCACCGGCTCCATTCAGCGTGACGATACCGGCGAAGTGCAGGCCGTGGAGCTGGTTGTGCGCGGGCGACATAAAGAAGTCGATTCCGGCGAATGGAAAACCGGAGAGAGCAACACCACAAAAGTCAGCAGCACCAACAGCTACGCGAAGCTGACCATCAACGGCGAAGTGCTCTATGAGGTTGATGTAACCAACATGATTGAAATCGTTGATGGCGTGGACCTGATGGAAGAGCACCGCAACGCCCTGGGCCTCTGATCTACTTTAAAGGCGCGGGCAGCCGCGCCAGTCCATTATTAACAGGAAATGACAATGAGCGAACAACTGACTGAAAAAACCGTACAGCTGGACACCCCAATCAAGCGTGGTAAAACCGAAATTGCCGAAATTGTGCTGCGCAAGCCGCAGTCCGGCGCGCTGCGTGGCACCCGCCTGCAGGCGATCATGGATATGGACGTCGGCGCGATGATGACGATTATTCCCCGCATCTCCACGCCCGCGTTGACCGCTCAGGAGATGGCAGAACTGGACCCTGCCGATCTCACCGCATTGTCTGTAGAGGTGGTGACTTTTTTGTTGAAGAAGTCGGTGCTTGCCGGTTTGCCGACAGCCTGACGGTAGAAGATCTGGTGGCTGATATCGCCACCATTTTTCACTGGCCGCCGTCCGTCACTGACATTATGCCTCTGACTGAAGTGCTGGAGTGGCGGCACAAAGCGATACAGAGAAGCGGGGCCAGCGATGAGTGATAACAACCTGCGCCTGCAGGTAATTCTAAATGCGGTTGATAAGCTCACCCGTCCATTCCGAACAGCGCAGGCCAGTTCAAAAGAGCTGGCTACCGCCATTCAGCAAAGCCGCGCAAGATTAAAAGAACTGGACGCCCAGGCGGGTCGTATTGATGGCTTCCGCAAGGCAAGCGCGCAGCTGGCCGTCACCGGCAACAGTCTTAAAGCCGCACGCGAAGAAGCGGCGAAGCTTGCCACGCAGTTCTCGGCCACTAACCGCCCGACGGCGGCACAGGCTCGTCTGCTTGAGCAGGCAAAAAACCGCGTTAACGAGCTGCAGAGCAAATACAACGGCCTGCGTCAGTCGGTACAGCGTCAGCGTCTTGCGCTCAATGAGGCCGGACTGGACACCAAAAAGCTGAGCAGTGCGCAGCGGGAGCTGCGGCAGAATACCGACGAAACCCGGCAGGCGCTGGACCGACAGCAGAAATCCCTTAAGCGCCTGGGCGAGCAGCAGGCCCGAATGAACGCCATCCGCGATCAGTATTCGCGGCGCCTTGAGGTGCGGGATCGTATCGCGGGCGCCGGAGCAACGACTACTGCCGCCGGGCTGGCGATGGGCGCGCCGGTGATGGCTGCCGTTAAAAGCTATGCCAGCATGGAAGATGCGATGAAAGGCGTGGCAAAGCAGGTTAACGGGCTGCGGGACGACAACGGCAACCGCACAAAACAGTTTTACGACATGCAGGATGCCATCAAGGCCGCCAGTGAACAGCTGCCGATGGAGAATGGCGCCATCGACTATGCCGCGCTGGTTGAAGGTGGCGCCCGCATGGGCGTGACAAACCAGAACGATTCTTACGAAGACCAGAAGCGTGACCTGCTGGCCTTTGCATCCACTGCAGCAAAGGCCGCAACGGCATTCGAGCTGCCCGCTGATGAGCTGGCGGAGGGGCTGGGGAAAATCGCGCAGCTGTATAAAGTGCCGACCCGCAATATTGAACAGCTTGGCGATGCCCTGAATTACCTGGACGATAACGCCATGTCTAAGGGCGGCGATATCATCAATGTGCTGCAGCGCATGGGGGGCGTGGCAGACCGGCTTGATTTCCGAAAGGCTGCCGCGCTGGGTTCCACCTTCCTGTCTCTGGGCGCCGCGCCTGAAATCGCCGCCAGCGCATCAAATGCGATGGTGCGCGAACTGTCGATTGCGACCATGCAGAGCAAGCGGTTCATGGAAGGTATGGATCTGCTTAAACTCAATCCAGAAGAGATTGAAAAGCAGATGACAAAGGACGCAATGGGAACCATTCAGCGCGTGCTGGAGAAGGTCAACAAGCTGCCGCAGGATAAACGCCTGTCCGCCATGACGATGATATTTGGCAAAGAGTTTGGCGATGATGCAGCGAAGCTTGCAAACAACCTGCCGGAGCTGCAGCGACAGCTGAAACTCACCTCAGGCACTGAGGCTAACGGCTCCATGCAGAAAGAATCCGATATCAATAAGGATTCACTTTCCGCGCAGTGGTTGCTTGTTAAAACGGGCGCGCAGAACGCTTTCAGTAGCCTGGGGGAAACACTGCGCCAGCCGCTGATGGATATCATGGGGTACGTCAAAAACGTGACCGGGGCACTGCGTCGATGGGTTGAGGCTAACCCGCAGCTGGCGGGCACTCTGATGAAAGTGGCGGCGGCCACTGCCGCGATCACCGTTGTGCTCGGCACGCTGGCTGTGGCCGTGGCTGCCGTGCTGGGGCCACTGGCGGTGATCCGTTTAGGCCTGTCCGTACTGGGTGTAAAAACACTCCCGTCCGTTATGTCTGCAGTGACCCGCACCGGCGGCGCGCTGTCCTGGCTGGTAAATGCGCAGCTTTCCCTGTTGCGCCGTGGCATGGCGGCATCCAGCAGTAGCGCCGGATTGCTGGCATCTCCCCTTAACTCCCTTCGCCGTTCTGCCGGGCTGGCTGGCAATGCGCTGAAAGCGCTGGCCGGTGCTCCGGTTGCTGTCCTTCGCAGCGGAATGTCTGGTATTCGCAACATTATCGGCATGGTAATGAATCCGCTGGCCGCGTTGCGCGGGGGGTTATCCGCAGCCGGTGGCGTGCTTCGTTTTCTGGCGTCCGGCCCGCTGGCCCTCCTTCGCGTCGCGCTGTACGGGATTTCTGGATTGCTGGGCGCCCTGCTTAGTCCGATAGGGCTGGTTGTGGCGGCTCTGGCTGGCGTGGCGCTGGTTGTCTGGAAATACTGGCAGCCGATAAGCGCATTTTTAGGCGGAGTGGTTGAAGGGTTCAAAGCTGCAGCTGCGCCTGTCAGTGCGGCTTTTGAGCCACTGCAGCCTGTTTTCCAGTGGATAGGTGACAAGGTCCAGGCGTTGTGGGGCTGGTTTACTGATCTGCTGACGCCGGTTAAGTCCACATCTGCAGAGCTGCAAAGCGCGGCATCGATGGGGCGGCAGTTTGGCGAAGTGCTGGCAGAAGGGCTGAACATGGTTATGCACCCGCTTGATTCGCTTAAATCGGGCGTGTCCTGGCTGCTTGAAAAACTCGGCATTGTCAGCAAGGAGGCGGCCAAAGCGAAGCTTCCTGAGAAGGTCACGCGGCAGCAGCCAGCCACTGTAAACACAGACGGTAAAGTGGTGCTGCCGCCTGGCGGATTCCCGACGATGGGTTTTGCTGGCATGTACGACAGCGGCGGTACCATTCCGCGCGGCCAGTTCGGCATCGTGGGCGAGAATGGCCCTGAGATTGTTAACGGGCCTGCCAATGTCACCGGCAGGAAACGGACTGCTGACCTGGCAAGGGTGGCGGCAACTCTCAATCCTTCCCGAACGGAGCCAGCCAGCCCGGAGCAACGGCCTGAAAGCAGGTTAATACTGCCTCCTGAGATTGTTAACGCCCCGGTAAAACTTCCAGGTCGGGATCGTGCTGCGGAGCTGGCTGATATCGCTGCAGCTGTCATGCCAGCACCGGCCATTACGGAAATTACGGATAGGAGGGCTGACCCGATGGCTATGCGCCAGAAGATGTTCGCTTCCGTCGTCGCTGGGGTAATGGGCCTGGCGGCTGCCCCGGCAGAAGCCGCACCACTTCATCCGCACAGTGTACCTGTCAGGACGCAACCGGCGCCGTCGGCAAAGGCAGAGAGACAACCGCAGGTCATTAAGTACGAGATAAGCGCGCCAATTCATATCGTCGCCCAGCCAGGGCAAAGCGCACAGGATATCGCCCGCGAGGTGGCCCGGCAGCTTGATGAGCGAGAGCGCAGGGCCAGGGCAAAAACACGCAGTAATTTCAGTGATCGAGGGGGTTACGAATAATGATGATGGTGCTGGGGTTGTACGTATTCATGCTGCGAACCGTACCCTATCAGGAGCTGCAGTATCAGCGCAGCTGGCGGCACGCAGCAAACAGCCGGGTTAACCGGCGCCCGTCAACGCAGTTTCTTGGGCCGGATAACGATTCGCTTACTCTGTCCGGCGTCCTGCTGCCGGAGATAACCGGCGGCAGGCTATCTTTACTGGCGCTGGAGCAGATGGCGGAGCTGGGGAAAGCCTGGCCTTTGATTGAGGGGAGCGGGACGATTTACGGCATGTTTGTGATCGAGAGTCTGAGCCAGACAAAAACAGAATTTTTTGAGAGCGGTATGCCCCGGCGCATCGAATTTTCGCTGAGCCTGAAACGGGTGGATGAATCGCTGTCTGATATGTTTGGCAGCCTCAGCGATCAGCTCAGTAATTTGCAGGACTCCGCCACCGCTGCGATAGGCAATATGAAAAATACGGTTGGGGGGTTACTGCAGTGAATTTCAGCTCTGATCTCCTGAACCTGAACAGCAAAACCCCCGGTTTCAGCATCATCATTGAAGGTAAAGATGTGACTACCGTGCTGGATGCGCGCCTGATGAGTCTGACGCTGACCGATAACCGGGGCTTTGAAGCGGACCAGCTTGATCTGGAACTGGACGACTCGGACGGGCAAATCGTTCTGCCACGTCGGGGGGCCATTATTCAGTTTGCGCTGGGGTGGAAAGGTCAGCCGCTTTTTCCGAAAGGGGCCTTTACTGTCGATGAGATTGAGCACAGCGGCGCGCCTGACCGTCTCACAATTCGCGCGCGTAGCGCAGATTTCCGTGAAACCCTTAACACGCGGCGTGAAAAGTCCTGGCACCAGACAACGGTGGGCGAAGTCGTGAAGGAAATCGCGGCCAGGCATAAATTAAAGATGGCGCTGGGCCAGGACCTGATGGATAAGCCTGTGGATCATCTTGACCAGACTAACGAGAGCGATGCGAGTTTCCTGATGAAGCTGGCGCGGCAGTATGGAGCGATAGCCTCAGTTAAGGACGGCAATCTGTTGTTTATCCGTCAGGGGCAGGGCAGAACGGCAAGCGGTAAGCCGCTGCCGGTTATCACCATAACCCGCCAGGCCGGTGACGGTCATCGTTTTACCCTGGCCGATCGCGATGCCTATACGGGGGTAATTGCCAGCTGGCTGCATACCCGTGAGCCAAAGAAAAAAGAGACAGCAAAGGTTAAGCGCCGTCGAAAAAAAACCACTGCGGCAAAGGAGCCGGAAGCAAAACAGGGAGATTACCTGGTTGGAACGGATGAAAACGTGCTGGTACTCAACAGAACTTATGCGAACCGCAGTAATGCAGAGCGAGCGGCAAAGATGCAGTGGGAACGCCTGCAGCGCGGGGTTGCAACATTCTCCCTGCAGCTCGCAGAAGGCCGTGCAGATCTCTACACTGAAATGCCGGTGACGGTTAGCGGCTTCAAGCAGCCTATTGATGATGCGGAATGGACCATCACCACGCTAACGCATACCGTCAGCCCGGATAACGGATTTACGACCAGTCTGGATCTCGAAGTGAAAATAGATGAGTTCGAAATTGAATGATTAGTTCCAAATTGAGAACAATGATGTATCATTATTGCGAACTGGTTAAGAGTGAGGGCTAAACGAAATGATGAATTGTCCGATGTGTGGTCAGGCCGCGCATACACGCAGTAGCTTTCAGGTTTCCAGTGAAACCAAAGAACGATACAACCAGTGCACCAACATTGAGTGTGGGCATACGTTCGTGACGCATGAGACTTTCGTGCGATCTGTTTGCCGTCCGCAAAAAATCAGCGCCGCGCCGCCTCATCCCAAAGGTATGCAGGAGCAATTTGCTTACTGAAACAGACCTGCAGCTGGCGGGTTTTTTATAGTGACATCTCATAGATTCTTCCACTGGCAACATCTTGGCAAAGCGTCTGCTGTGTTGGAACCTATCGAACCTGACTCTTGCAACCGATTAACCCATAGGTAGTAAAACGTGGAAGACCTAATTCCCATGATATAGTCGGGTTGAATTTATGATCGTGGAGATAGAAAAAATCTAGTGTGTCGTCTTTTTCTCGGTAGGTGATTTTTGCAACACCAACGGGTATCCGATGAGACTCAACACCAGTATGTAGTGTCAATATTGCCGTTCCCCTATGGGTCAAATTACCAGCTATATGAAATGTTATTACATCTAAATCTCTATGGTGAGTATTGCAGTTGATTACTTCACCAACAAGTTTACCTGCATTGTCAATTTCATTGATGCGTATAACTAATGAGGGTTCAGGGAAACCATGACATACACCCAGATTGTTCCAACTTTTGCCTACTAAAATATTCGAATATCTTTCCCTTCGTAACCTTCTGGCTTCTCTGAGTTGCGGTAAGAAAAAAATAAGTGCGGGAATACCAAAAAGGATAGTCGCTGCAGTCCCGATGATTGTGATTATGTCACTAGAGGATAAAGTCATGTTCTTTCGTATGCTCTGTCGCCATTTTGTCGCCACTCTTGGAAAGAATGGATGATAAGTCATTATTTAAACTGGGATAATCTATCAGGCAACAAAAAACCCATCAACCTTGAACCAAAACGGCGGGGTTGATGGGCTCCACAAATTGGGGACATCAAAGAAAAGCAGTGGCACTAGTTATGACTGCCCCCTGCGTAAAAAGTTCTGCGCATATCAAAAATTTTTTCCGACATGCGCAAACTTGAGACTTATCCGAGTCCAGGCCAGATGATGATGATAAGCGTACCCGCAAGGGTCAGCAGGACGTTGGCGATGGCGTAGGTGCCCGCATAGCCCAGCGCGGGAATGTTGCTGCGCGCGGTGTCACTGATTATTTCCATTGCCGGTGCGCAGGTACGTGCGCCCATCATCGCGCCGAACAGCAGCGCGCGGTTCATGCGCAGCACGTAGGCGCCGAACAGGAAGCAGATCACTACCGGCACCAGGCTCACGATCAGGCCGGAGACCAGCATCTGCCAGCCAACGGCGCCGAGGCTGTGGCCGATGCCGCTCCCGGCGCTTAAGCCTACGCCCGCCATAAACACCATCAGGCCAAACTCTTTCACCATGTTGAGCGCGCCCTGCGGGATATAGCCGAAGGTGGGGTGGTTGGCACGCAGGAAGCCGAGCATGATCCCGGCGAACAGCAGTCCGGCGGCGTTACCGATGCCGAAGCTAAAGTTGCTGAACTGGAAGGTGATCATCCCGATCATCAGGCCGACAATAAAGAAGGCGCAGAAGGCCAGCAGATCGGTGACCTGGCTGTGAATCGAGATAAAGCCGATGCGGTCGGCCACGGTTTTCACGCGACGCGCGTCGCCGCTCACCTGTAACACGTCGCCCTTGTTCAGCACCACGTTATCGTCGATTGGCATTTCAATCTGGCTGCGGATCACGCGGTTCAGGAAGCAGCCGTGGTCGGTCAGCTTCAGCTGCGCGAGGCGGCGGCCCACGGCGTTATGGTTTTTCACCACGATCTCTTCGGTGACGATACGCATGTCGAGCAGGTCGCGGTCGAACACCTCTTTGCCGTTACGGAAGCTCGGGTCGAGACGCGCGTGGGCATCGGGATAGCCCACCAGCGCGATATCATCGCCCATCTGCAATACCGCGTCGCCGTCCGGGTTCGCCAGAATACCGTTGCGTCGAATACGTTCGATGTAACAGCCGGTCTGGCGATAGATACCCAGCTCGCGCAGGTTTTTGCCATCTGCCCACGCCACCAGCTCCGGTCCAACGCGGTAGGCGCGGATAACGGGCAGATAGACTTTGCGCTTGCTGTCGGTGTCCAGGCCGCGCTCGCGGGCAATCTGCTGCGCGCTGGTCTGGAGATCCTGGTGCTGAAGTTTTGGCAGATAACGCGCGCCGACGATCAGGCTCACCAGACCAATCAGGTAGGTCAGGGCGTAGCCCAGGCTCAGGTGGTCGAGGGCGGTGGAAAGCGTTTCACCCGCCATGCCGGCATGGCGAAGCGTATCTCCCGCGCCTACCAGCACCGGGGTAGAGGTCATAGAGCCTGCGAGCATACCGGCCGTTAAGCCGATATCCCAGCCAAACAGTTTACCCAGCCCTAACGCAATCAGCAGCGCGCTGCCGACCATCACCAGCGCCAACATCAGGTAATTTTTGCCGTCGCGGAAAAAAATTGAAAAAAAGTTCGGACCTGCTTCCACGCCAACACAAAAAATAAACAGCATGAAGCCTAAGTTGAGCGCGTCCGTGTTAATGCTGAAATGTTGCTGACCTAATAATAATGAAACGACCAAAACACCAATCGAATTACCAAGTTGAACTGAACCCAGGCGTAATTTGCCCAGACAAAGGCCCAGTGCCAGTACCACAAATAATAACAGGATGTAATTCCCGTTTAACAAGTCTGCGACGTTTATATTCACGGAGGCTAACTTCTTGTTTACCAGTAAGTTGTTGAATGAAGAGGTTTTTTGGGCTACTGTTTTAGGGCGTCAGGGAAAATTCTTATGCTCCCGTACTCCCTAATTAATTCCGTATAACAATAACCGCTGGCTAGTTTAATCGCATTGGCTATCAACGGCTACCTATTATCGCGCGCCTGCGTGCGGGCTTTGGCAAGGATTGCCACTCTGCTTTATCTGACTGGGCGTCCACAGGACGAAAGTGTAATTGATAGAGAATAAGTCAGGAGGATGGTTTGAACATCAAGCATAACTGGGCCGGGGTGATCAGCTGTTTTTTGCTGTTCATCGTCGTGTGCCTGGTATTAGCCTTTAATGTGAAAGGGGCATTCAGAGCGGAAGGCCACGCCGAGCTGGGTTTGCTGTTTTTCATCTTTCCGGGGGCCGCCGCCAGCTTTCTCTCTCGCGGAGATGAGGTGGTCAAACCCCTGATTGGCGCGATGCTGGCAGCACCGCTGTGTCTGCTGCTGTTACGGCTGCTGTTTGTGACATCAAGAAGTTTCTGGCAGGAGATGGCGTGGTTGCTAAGCGCCGTGTTCTGGTGTGCCCTGGGAGCGCTCTGTTTCTTATTTATCCGGGCGCTTATCGAACGGGTCCGGCGGCACAAATAAAAACGCCCTCAGGCGAGGGCGCTTCGTTACGCATTACTGAGCGGCAAACAGGCCCAGGTTTTCTTTCGCGTAGGCTTCAAAATCAGTGCAGCCGCCGATGTGCTTCTGGTCGAGGAAAATCTGCGGTACGGTTTCAACCGGCTTACCCACGGTTTTTTCCAGATCGGCTTTGCTGATCCCTTCCGCGTGGATATCCACGTAGCGGAAGTTAAAATCATCACGCTCTTCGGTCAGCTTCTCAGCCAGCTCTTTTGCACGTACGCAGTAAGGGCACCCTGGACGACCAAAAATCACTGCAAACATTTCTCTCTCCTCGAAAAAACAAGCCTGACGGCGAATGACAGCTATAGTGCCTTATAACCTGTAGTGATGAAAAGAAGGTTTCGCCTGTCACTTTAATATCTTCGGGCTATGTTTCGCCAATTACAGGCCGCGCATCATTGCCTATACTGGCTGCCATACCGCGTAAAGAGAGTTAGAGAGAGACAAGATGACGCCAACCATTGATCTACTGCGTTCCCACCGTTCCATTCGCCATTACACCGACCAACCCATTACCAAAGAGCAGCGTGAAGCGATTCTGGACAGCGCGCGAGGCACGTCCAGCTCCAGCTTTTTACAGTGCAGCTCCATTATTCGTATCACCGACACCGCCATGCGCGAGCAGCTGGTGACGCTGACCGGTGGGCAGAAACACGTGGCGCAGGCCGCCGAGTTCTGGGTATTTTGCGCCGACTTTAACCGCCATCTGCAAATCTGCCCGGAGGCCGAGCTGGGTCTGGCGGAACAGCTGCTGCTGGGCGTGGTGGATACCGCGCTGATGGCGCAAAACGCCTTCACGGCGGCGGAGTCCTTAGGGCTTGGCGGCGTCTATATCGGCGGGCTGCGTAATAACATTGAGAGCGTAACCGAGCTGCTGAAGCTGCCAAAACACGTTCTGCCGCTGTTTGGCCTGTGCCTCGGCTGGCCTGCGGATAACCCGGATCTGAAGCCGCGTATTCCTGCCGCCATGCTGGTACACGAAAATCACTATCAGCCGGTCGATCAGGCTGTGCTGGATCAATACGACGAAGAGCTGGCGAACTATTATTTGACGCGCGACAGCAATAACCGTCGCGATACCTGGACTGACCATATTCGTCGCACCATCATCAAAGAGAACCGCCCGTTTATTCTCGACTATTTGCATAAGCAGGGCTGGGCGACGAGATAGTCCTTTCTGTATGATACGCAGGCTTTTTCCATGTCTTTAGAGAGGTGCAGGGTGAAAATCGCCATTTTGTCCCGGGATGGAACGCTCTATTCATGCAAACGCCTGCGAGAAGCGGCGGTCAAACGCGGTCATCAGATTGAGATCCTCGATCCGATGTCCTGCTATATGAACATCGATCCTGCGGCATCGTCGATTCATTACAAAGGCCGCCGACTGCCGCACTTCGATGCGGTGATCCCCCGCATCGGCTCCCAGATCACCTATTACGGCACCGCGGCGCTGCGCCAGTTTGAAATGCTGGGCAGCTATCCCCTGAATGAATCCGTCGCTATCTCCCGCGCCCGGGACAAGCTGCGCTCCCTACAGCTGCTGGCCCGTCAGGGGCTGGATCTGCCCGTCACCGGTATTGCTCATTCGCCGGACGACACCAGCGATCTGATCGACATGGTGGGCGGCGCGCCGCTGGTGATCAAGCTGGTGGAAGGCACCCAGGGCATCGGCGTGGTGCTGGCCGAAACGCGCCAGGCGGCGGAAAGCGTGATTGACGCGTTTCGCGGCCTCAACGCTCATATTCTGGTGCAGGAATATATAGAAGAGGCGAAAGGGCGGGACATCCGCTGTTTCGTGGTGGGCGATGAAGTTGTGGCGGCCATTGAGCGCCAGGCGAAAGAGGGCGATTTTCGCTCTAACCTGCACCGGGGCGGCGTGGCGCGTATCGCGGAAATTAGCGATCGCGAGCGTGCGATGGCGGTAAAAGCGGCGCAGACCTTAGGGCTGGACGTGGCGGGTGTCGATCTGCTGCGGGCCACGCGCGGGCCGCTGGTGATGGAGGTTAACGCCTCGCCGGGGCTGGAAGGGGTTGAGAAAACCACGGGCGTTGATATCGCCGGTAAAATGATCGCGTGGATTGAGCGCCACGCGACGCCGGGCTTTTGCCTGAAAACGGGCGGTTAAATGGATAAGTGCGCACTTTTTGCGTAATCTGGACAACGTTTATTTTAAGAGGCTTTATTGCTATGGAATTACAGGTCGTACCCACCCTGGATACGTTACGTCAATGGCTCGACGATGCAGGTATCACCTACTTTGAGTGCGACTCTTGTCAGGCGCTGCATCTGCCGCACATGCAAAATTTCGACGGCATTTTCGATGCCAAAATCGATCTGATCAACGACGTCATTCTTTTTTCCGCCCTCGCGGAAGTGAAACCCTCTGCGCTGCTGGCGCTGGCCTCGGATCTCTCGGCGATTAACGCCAGTTCTTTGACGGTGAAAGCGTTTCTCGACATACAGGACGATAACCTGCCGAAGCTGGTGGTTTGCCAGTCTTTATTCTCCGGTGCGGGCGTCTCCTTCAAGCAGTTTTCCTGGTTCATGCGCCTCAGCGAAGAGCAGATCTCAATGGTCATGATGGAAGCCAGCGCGCATCACCTGTTGTTCAGCAATGAAGACGAAGCAGAAAATAACGAAGCATCGGCCAATTTTCTTCACTGAGGCTGTCTGACTTTTGCGCAGTCGCTGCCAGAGCGGCTGCATAACACCCTCTTTTATGCTGCATTTAACCTTTTCTTAAAGAATTATTCACCTCACTCCGGGCCATTTCGGCTTATCACATAGACGTTACGTGCATAAAAAATTGATAAAAGGCGTTTTTTCGTCTGGGCTATAGCCGGGGACACAGGCTACAGTTATTCTTGCGAAGCTTAAAAAAGCGAGCGGATCCTGGCGGAAAAATTCTTTTTTCACCTTTCGGTCAGAGCGACAAAATATGCATGATTTTTGCATATCTCCAGATTGCACAGTTTTAGTTCGTTTGTTAACGAGCTTTCAGAAGGAATAAAGATATGATCGCCTTGAATAAAAAGTGGTTATCGGGTCTGGTTGCGGGTGCTCTGATGGCTGTTTCTGTCGGCACGCTCGCTGCGGAACAAAAAACGCTGCACGTCTATAACTGGTCTGACTATATTGCGCCGGATACGGTGGCTAATTTTGAAAAAGAGACCGGCATCAAAGTCGTCTACGACGTGTTCGATTCGAACGAAGTGCTCGAAGGCAAACTGATGGCTGGCAGCACCGGCTTCGACCTGGTGGTGCCTTCCGCAAGCTTCCTGGAGCGTCAGCTGACCGCCGGGGTCTTCCAGCCGCTGGATAAAAGTAAACTCCCGAACTGGAAAAACCTCGACCCGGAAGTGTTAAAGCTGGTCGCGAAGCACGATCCGGACAACAAATACGCCATGCCTTACCTGTGGGCGACCACCGGGATTGGCTATAACGTCGATAAGGTCAAAGCGGTGCTCGGTAAAGACGTCAAGCTGGACAGCTGGGACGTGGTGCTGAAGCCGGAAAACCTTGAGAAGCTGAAAAGCTGCGGCGTCTCCTTCCTCGATGCGCCAGAAGAGATTTTCGCCACCGTGCTGAACTATCTGGGCAAAGATCCGAACAGCAGCAAAGCCGACGATTACACCGGGCCAGCGACCGATCTGCTGCTGAAGCTGCGTCCAAACATTCGCTATTTTCACTCCTCTCAGTACATCAACGACCTGGCAAACGGCGACATCTGCGTGGCGATCGGCTGGGCAGGCGACGTATGGCAGGCGGCTAACCGCGCGAAAGAGGCGAAAAACGGCGTGAACGTTTCTTACTTCATTCCGAAAGAGGGGGCGCTGGCCTTCTTCGACGTCTTCGCCATGCCTGCGGATGCGAAGAACAAAGACGAGGCCTATCAGTTCCTGAACTACCTGATGCGTCCGGAAGTGATTGCGCACATCAGCGATCACGTTTACTACGCCAACGGTAACAAGGCCTCCGTGCCGATGGTAAGCGAAGAGATCCGCAATAACCCGGCTATCTATCCGCCAGCGGACGTGTTCGCCAAGCTGTTCACCCTGAAAGTGCAGGATCCAAAAATTGACCGCGTGCGTACCCGTGCGTGGACCAAGGTGAAAAGCGGTAAATAACGGCGTCTGGAATTGTTGCCCGGTGGCCCATTGCTCACCGGGCCGACAAAATCCGTAGGCCGGGCAATCTCCAGGACCGCCCGGCGATGCGCACCCTGACGGTGCGTTTGCACCAGTTTTGATCTCTACCGGAGAGCACCCCGTGAATGACGCTACCCCCCGCCCGCAGGCGAAAGTCCGTAAAGCGCTGACCCCGCTTCTTGAAATCCGCAACCTCACCAAATCCTTTGACGGCCAACATGCCGTGGATGACGTCAGCCTGACGATCTACAAAGGTGAGATTTTTGCGCTGCTTGGCGCATCGGGCTGTGGTAAATCGACCCTGCTGCGAATGCTGGCCGGTTTTGAACAGCCCAGCGCCGGGCAGATCGTGCTGGACGGCGTTGACCTCTCCAGCGTGCCGCCTTATCAGCGTCCCATTAACATGATGTTCCAGTCCTACGCCCTGTTCCCGCACATGACGGTTGAGCAGAACATCGCGTTTGGGCTCAAGCAGGACAAGCTGCCTAAGGCAGAAATTACCGCCCGCGTGGCCGAAATGCTGAGCCTGGTGCATATGCAGGAGTTCGCGAAGCGTAAACCGCATCAGCTCTCCGGCGGCCAGCGTCAGCGCGTGGCGCTGGCGCGAAGCCTCGCCAAACGCCCGAAACTGCTGCTGCTCGACGAACCGATGGGCGCGCTGGATAAAAAGCTGCGCGACCGGATGCAGCTTGAAGTGGTGGATATCCTGGAGCGCGTGGGGGTGACCTGCGTGATGGTGACCCACGACCAGGAAGAGGCGATGACCATGGCCGGGCGTATCGCCATCATGAACCGCGGCAAGTTCGTGCAGATTGGCGAGCCGGAAGAGATCTACGAGCATCCGACCACCCGCTACAGCGCGGAATTTATCGGCTCGGTGAACGTCTTTGAAGGGCTTCTGAAAGATCGTCAGGAGGACGGCCTGGTGATCGAATCGCCGGGGCTGGTGCATCCGCTGAAGGTCGACACCGATAATTCGGTGGTGGATAACGTGCCGGTATACGTGGCCCTGCGCCCGGAAAAAATCATGCTCTGCGACGAGCCGCCGGCCGATGGCTATAACTTTGCCGTGGGCGAAGTAGTACACATTGCCTATCTGGGCGACCTGTCCATCTACCACGTCCGCCTGAAAAGCGGCCAGATGCTCAGCGCTCAGTTGCAGAATGAACATCGCTATCGCAAAGGGCAGCCGACCTGGGGCGACGAAGTGCGTCTGTGCTGGGACGCGGACAGCTGCGTCGTGCTGACGGTATAAGGAGCGATCATGAGCACATTAGAACCTCCTGCCCGCGTTAAGGCACCGGGCGGTTTCGCACGCTGGCTGGCGCGGATGAACATGCGTCACGGGCGCAAGCTGGTGATCGCCATGCCTTATATCTGGCTGATCCTGCTGTTTCTGCTGCCGTTCCTGATTGTTTTCAAAATCAGCCTCGCGGAGATGGCCCGGGCGATCCCGCCTTATACCGATCTCCTGGAGTGGGCGGACGGGCAGCTGACCCTGACGCTGAACCTCGGGAACTTCCTGCAACTGACCGACGATCCGCTCTATGTCGAGGCGTACTTACAGTCGTTGCAGGTGGCGGCGATCTCGACGTTCTGCTGCCTGATGATGGGGTATCCGCTGGCGTGGGCGGTGGCGCACAGCAAGCCGTCGACGCGCAACATCCTGCTGCTGCTGGTGATCCTGCCGTCCTGGACCTCGTTCCTGATCCGCGTCTACGCCTGGATGGGGATCCTCAAAAATAACGGCATACTGAATAACTTCCTGCTCTGGCTCGGGGTTATCGATCAGCCGCTGACGATTTTGCACACCAATCTGGCGGTCTACATCGGCATTGTGTACGCCTATCTGCCGTTTATGGTGCTGCCGATTTACACCGCGCTGACGCGTATCGACTACTCCCTGGTGGAGGCTTCTCTCGATCTTGGCGCGCGTCCGCTAAAAACCTTCTTTAGCGTCATCGTGCCGCTGACCAAAGGGGGCATTATCGCAGGCTCGATGCTGGTGTTTATTCCGGCGGTGGGGGAGTTCGTGATCCCGGAACTGCTCGGGGGGCCGGACAGCATCATGATCGGTCGCGTGCTGTGGCAGGAATTCTTCAATAACCGCGACTGGCCGGTGGCCTCGGCGGTGGCGATCGTGATGTTGCTGCTGCTGATCGTGCCGATCATGTGGTTCCACAAGCATCAGCAGAAGCAGATGGGAGGTAACGGATGAACAATTTACCGGTAGTACGCTCTCCGTGGCGGATCCTGATCCTGATTATCGGCTTTACCTTCCTGTATGCGCCGATGCTGATGCTGGTCATTTACTCCTTCAACAGCTCGAAGCTGGTGACGGTGTGGGCGGGCTGGTCAACGCGCTGGTACAGCGAACTGTTCCACGACGACGCGATGATGAGCGCCGTCGGCCTGAGCCTGACCATCGCGGCGCTGGCGGCAACCATGGCCTGCGTGCTGGGAACCATCGCCGCGCTGGTGATGGTGCGCTTCGGGCGTTTTCGCGGGGCGAACGGCTTTGCGTTTATGATCACCGCGCCGCTGGTGATGCCCGATGTGATCACCGGCCTGTCGCTGCTGCTGCTGTTCGTGGCGCTGGCGCACGCCATCGGCTGGCCGGCGGATCGCGGGATGTTGACCATCTGGCTGGCGCACGTCACCTTCTGTACCGCTTATGTGGCGGTGGTGATCTCCTCGCGCCTGCGCGAGCTGGATCGCTCCATTGAAGAGGCGGCGATGGATCTGGGGGCAACGCCGCTGAAGGTCTTCTTTATTATTACGCTGCCAATGATCATGCCCGCGGTGATCTCCGGCTGGCTGCTGGCGTTTACCCTGTCGCTGGACGATCTGGTTATCGCGAGCTTTGTCTCCGGGCCGGGGGCGACGACGCTGCCGATGCTGGTCTTCTCCAGCGTGCGCATGGGGGTGAACCCGGAAATCAATGCCCTGGCCTCGATCATCCTCGGCGTGGTCGGAATTGTCGGATTTATCGCCTGGTATTTGATGGCGCGCGCGGAAAAACAACGCGTTCGTGATATCCAACGTGCAAGACGCGGCTGAAGCATTTAAAATTTCCTGTGAAGTGCCGCGCATGTCGCGGCACTGTTTTTCAGGGAAGTAAAAACAGTGGGATTCTTTCAAAAAACACGTCTTTCGCACGCTCGTCCGAACGTTCCTGCGCTGGTGCAGGTGGCGGCGCTCGCCATTATTATGATCCGCTGTCTGGACGTGCTGATGCTGCTGAACACCCTGGGCGCGCGCGGCATCGGTGAGTTTATCCACCGCAGCGTACAGACATGGAACCTGACGCTGGTCTTTCTCAGCAGCCTGGTGCTGGTCTTCATCGAGATTTACTGCGCCTTTTCGCTGGTGAAAGGGCGTAACTGGGCGCGCTGGATCTATCTTCTGACCCAGGTTACGGCGGCCAGCTATCTGTGGGCGGCCTCGCTGGGCTACGGTTATCCGGAGCTGTTCAGCATTGCGGGGGGATCGAAACGCGAGATTTTCCAGTCGCTGGTGATGCAGAAGCTGCCGGATATGCTGGTGCTTTGTCTGCTCTTCGTTCCGGCTTCCAGTCAGAGGTTCTTTCGTCTGCAATAATGTATATAATCGCTGCCCTCTTTAGTCTTGAGGTTTTCATATGCAGTGCGCACTCTATGATGCGGGTCGCTGTCGCTCCTGTCAGTGGATAGAACAGCCGATCTCTCAACAGCTCTCCGCCAAAATGACCGACCTGCGCCAGCTGCTGGCTGACCAGGCGGTGGGCGAGTGGTGCGCACCCGTCAGCGGCCCGGAGCAGGCTTTTCGTAATAAAGCCAAAATGGTGGTCAGCGGCAGCGTCGAAAAACCGCTGCTCGGCATGCTGCACCGCGACGGCACCCCAGAAGATCTCACCGACTGCCCGCTTTATCCCGCCTCCTTTGAGCCGGTGTTTGCCGCCCTTAAGCCGTTTATCGCCCGCGCGGGGTTAACGCCCTACAACGTGGCGCGCAGGCGCGGCGAGCTGAAATACCTGCTGCTTACCGAAAGCCAGCGCGATGGCGGCATGATGCTGCGTTTTGTCCTGCGCTCGGAGGCGAAGCTGGAACAGCTGCGCGCGGCGCTGCCGTGGCTTATGCAGCAGCTTCCGCAGCTGAAGGTCATTACCGCCAATATTCAGCCGGTGCATATGGCGATCATGGAAGGGGTGAAAGAGATTTTCTTCACCGGGCAGCACGCGCTGGCTGAAACCTTCAATGACGTGCCGCTGTGGATCCGCCCGCAGAGCTTCTTCCAGACCAACCCGACGGTCGCCAGCGCGCTGTACGCCACCGCCCGCGACTGGGTGCGCAGCCTGAACATTCATCACATGTGGGATCTGTTCTGCGGCGTCGGCGGTTTTGGGCTGCACTGCGCCACGCCGCAGATGCAGCTTACGGGCATTGAGATTTCCGCCGAGGCCATTGCCTGCGCGAAGCAGTCTGCCGCCGAGCTGGGGTTAACCAATCTGCACTTTCAGGCGCTGGACTCCACGCAGTTTGCCACCGGGCAGGGCGCGGTGCCGGAGCTGGTGCTGGTTAACCCGCCGCGTCGCGGCATCGGCAAGGCGCTGTGCGACTACCTGAGCCAGATGGCGCCGGAGTACATCGTCTATTCCAGCTGCAACGCGCAGACCATGGCGAAAGACATCGCCCATCTGCCGGGCTATCGCGTTGAACGCTTGCAGCTTTTCGATATGTTCCCGCATACCGCGCATTACGAAGTGTTGACGTTGCTGGTGAAAACGCGCTAATCCTCAACATCGCCCGGTGGCGCTGCGCTTACCGGGCCTACGGGTTCGGCCAGGCCGGGTAAGGCGTAGCCGCCACCCGGCACGTACCCCGCCGAATGTTCAACAAAATGTGAACTCTTCCCGCCGACAAAATCAGGTAAGCTTAAGCCATAAGAACTGAATTAAGGCTGACTCATGAAGCAGATCCTGCTGGTGGAAGATGACCGCGACATCGCGGCGCTTTTACGCCTCAACCTGGAAGACGAAGGCTATGCCATCACCCACGAGCCTGACGGGGGGAACGCGCTGCTCCTCCTTGAACAACAGCCCTGGGACGCGGTGATCCTCGATTTGATGCTCCCCGGCGTCGACGGTCTGGAGATTTGCCGCCGCATCCGTCAGATGACCCGCTATCTGCCCGTCATTATTATCAGCGCCCGCAGCAGTGAAACCGACCGCATTACCGGGCTGGAAACCGGGGCGGACGACTACCTCGCCAAGCCTTTCTCCGTGCAGGAGTTGATCGCCCGCATTAAAGCGCTGTTCCGCCGCCAGCAGGCGATGGGGCAGGCGCAGGTCAGCGGCCAGATTCAGGCGCACGGCCTGACCCTCGATCCGCTGAGCCGCAGCGTGCGTCTGCACGGGCAGGAGGTGGATCTCACGCCGCGAGAATTCGAACTGCTCTACTTTTTTGCCCGCCACCCCGGCGAGGTGTTCTCGCGTCTGGCGCTGCTGGAGCAGGTGTGGGGCTATCAGCACGAAGGCTACGAACACACGGTCAACACCCACATCAACCGCCTGCGGATCAAGATTGAAAAAGACGCGGCCGAGCCGGAGATCATCCGTACCGTCTGGGGCAAAGGCTACAAGTTTGCGGAGCCGTCATGATGCGACGTTTTAGCCTGAGCCAGCGCCTGACGCTGCTGTTCGTTCTGCTCCTGCTGCTCTGCGCGGCGGTGGCCTGCATGGTGCAGATGTACAGCAGCCAGCAGTACGGCAACGCGATGGTGCAGCGCCTCTCCAGCGGCCTGGCGCAGCAGATTGTGCAGCGCGAGCCAATCCTCGACGCCGGGGGCAGGGTCGATCGCAGCACGCTCAAACCGCTTTTTGACCGGCTGATGACCTTTAATCCGAGCGTGGAGCTGTACGTGATCTCCCCGGACGGCGAGATCCTGGCGGACGCCGCGCCGCCGGGCCATATTCAGCGTCAGAAAATCAGCATTGCCCCGGTGCAGGCGTTCCTAGGCGGGGCGGCGTTGCCGGTGTTTGGCGACGATCCGCGCAGTCAAAATCACAAGGTCTTTAGCGCCGTTCCCCTGCGTCAGGAGGGCGAGCTGCGCGGCTATCTGTACATTATTTTGCAGGGGGAAGAGTCGAACGCGCTGGCGGAGATGGCCTGGCATAAAGCCCTGTGGAGCACCGCCCTGTGGTCGCTGCTGCTGGTGGCGCTGTTTGGCCTGCTGGCGGGACTGGGCGTCTGGTTCTGGGTGGCGCGTCCGGTCAAACGCCTGACGAACGAGGTTGCCGGGCTGGAGCAGGACAGCATCAGCGCCATTAAACGGCTGGCGGCCGAGCCGCTGGCCGCGGATTCGGGCGATGAGGTGGCGACCCTGCGCAACACCTTTATCGAGCTGGCGCGCAAAATTACCTCCCAGTGGAACGAGCTGGCGGACAGCGATCGCCAGCGCCGGGAGTTTATCGCCAATATCTCCCACGACCTGCGCACGCCGCTCACCTCGCTGCTCGGCTATCTTGAAACGCTGTCGCTTAAAGCCTCCACGCTGACCGCGCAGGAGCATCAGCAATATCTGGCGGTGGCCCTGCGCCAGGGGCAAAAGGTGCGTCACCTCTCCCAGCAGCTGTTCGAACTGGCGCGTCTGGAACACGGCGGCATCAGGCCCCAGCGCGAGCGTTTTGTGATGGCGGAGCTGATCTCCGACGTGGCGCAAAAATTTGAGCTGACCGCGCGCACCCGGGAGCTAAGCCTGCATATTGACGTGCCCGGCCCCTTGCCGCTGGTCAACGCCGACGTGTCGATGATTGAGCGGGTGGTCACCAACCTGCTGGATAACGCCATGCGCCACACGCCGGCGGGCGGCGAGGTGCGGCTGGCGGTCTGGCAGGAGAGCGACAGGCTACAGGTCGAAGTCGCCGACAGCGGCACGGGCATTGAGGCATCGCTGCGTGACGCGTTATTCCAGCGCCCCTCAGCCCTGAGCCAGCAGGCGTCAAAAGAAAACCGTGGCGGGCTGGGATTATTAATCGTCAAAAGAATGCTGGAATTACACGGAGGAGGAATAAAACTGATGGATTCGGTCGGCGGGGCGCGTTTTCAGTTTTTTGTTCCCTTATAAGTCCGGAATAAGACTTTCTGGTCGGTGGTCTGAGGAGTAATATGGCTGGATGTTAGCCTTATAATAAAATTAAGACCACCGCTTTATAATGCTAACGGGTGATTACTTTGATTTGAAAGTATTATCGTGAAGGAATGTAAAACAGATGTGAAATAGATTATGGTTGACGATATAACATAACCTCATTACTCTGATTTATATTCTTTTCAATATGAATCACAATTCAGCGAAAATTCTTAAAGTTTTATCCACCATTCCATAACCCCTTATCTATCAATAATTTGTTTTTTAAATTTATGACTTATTAAGTATAAGTGATGCCATTTATTTCATAAATTTAATTATATTACACCCGTCGAATCGTTGAATCCGCCTCGCAATAAGTGATACTTAACTCCTGAAGAATTTAATATTAGATTCCCGAGGCCCTTATGGCCTCTAATTTAGTTTCTTCAAAACAGCTCTTGCAACGGTGTTAGCCCGGTGTTTTTAACAGCATGGATCCGGGTCTATTTTTAGAAAATATGGAAATTAAAAAATGACAATCAAATTATCAGTTCAGCAGGCAGGGCAGAAAGCCCATAATGTCGCGTTGTCGGGTATCACTAATTCAACAATTGTGCAGGCTACACCGGGCGCACGATTCGCGATAGACAGTAAGCCAGGCGATATTACTTCGATGATTCGTCAGGGCGACAAGCTTATTATTAATACTTCCGATGGTAAGGCCATCCAGGTAGACCATTTCTTTGGTGCCGCTGGCAAGGATATGAAGTCCCTGACCATTGACGATAGCAGCGCCGCGGGCAAGAAATATGTGCTTGGCGATGAGAAGATCTATCAGGACGGCCAGAGCGTAACCTCTTATTCTCCGGAACAGCTGCGTCAGGTTGTGTCGGGTAACGAATATTATGCTCAGCAGGCGACGAAGGGTGAATCCGAGGTCGATCCGTTATGGGTGGCGCTTGGCCTGGGCGGCGTTGCGCTGGTGGGGGGAACCATCGCGTTACTGAATAACGACGACGACGATGACGATCACAGCAGCAAAAAGAGCAGCGACGACAACGGCAAGAGCGGTGACAAGGGCGGCGACAATACCAGCGGTGGCGACAACGGTAACAACGGCGGCAACAACAGCGACGTATTGCCGAGCGCGTTGACCATGGATGTCACCAACGGCAGCACCCTGCGCGGCACCACCGACACCGCTAACGCCACCGTCATGGTGGATACCACCGGTGACGGCAAACCAAACTACACGATTGTCAGCGACGAGAAAGGCAACTGGTCCGTCGATTGCGCACCGGATCTGGCGGATAAACAGCAGGTGACGGCCTGGGTTATCGACGCTAACGGCAATAAAATCGACACCACGATGGTGGTTGATTACCACGCGCCGGAGCTGGCTTCGCTGGCAATTGATGATTCCCTGCACGGCCTGTCCGGCGTAACCGATCCAAACTCTGTGGTATCGCTGGATATCAACGGCGACGGAAAAGCGGACTACGTGGTGAAATCCGATGCGAAGGGCAACTACCGTTTCGATCTGGGTGACGCATCACTGGTTCCAGGCACGTCTGCGCTGGTGGTGACCGATACTGCCGGTAACACCACGTCCCTGACCCTGCCGGTGAATACGGCGCCCGTTATCCTTGGCTTCAGCGAAACGCCGGACGGCACCATCAATCTGAGCAACACGACCTCGTTAACCTCTGCCACGCTGCACGGTATGGGCGAACCGGGTTCGGAAGTGCAGATTTCCAACAACGGCGTCGCGCTGGCAAAAGCCACCGTTGCGCAGGACGGTACATGGCAGGTTTCCCTGGATAATCTGCCGAAGGGTGACAACCACTTTACGGCGAACTCCGTAAATACGGTGCAGGGTAAAGCCTCCACTGACAGCAACGGTCGTTCGGTCACCATCAGCTACACCACCAGTGATGACGTTAACGTGCTGGCAGCAGACACCACGCGCCACATCGTTCAGACTGATGCGGGCCTGAACACCACCCAGACCATCACTCGCGCGATGCCGGACGGCGGTTATCTGATTGCCTGGGCGCAGCCGGAAAACGCGGCCTCTCAGTTCTACGACATCAAAGTCAACATCTATAACGCCAACGGCAGCATCATCAACACGATGACCATCGGCCAGCAAGGCACCATGGATGGCTATGCCAACGTCGACGGTCTGGAAAAGCTGAACAACTTTGACGTGGCGGTCTCCCCGGTTGACGGCGCTATCACCGTCTTCTATGCGCAAGGCACTAAAGGCGACCTGGATTACACCGGTACCTCTGCCGTGTACGAGCGTTTCAGCTCAGACGGTAACGCGCTGACCGACGGTCCGCAGCTGGTTGCCAGCAGCAAAGAGATCGGCGGTCTGGGCGGCCTGCTGGATGCAACCATTGGTGACGGTCTGTCGGATTTGATCACCGGAGCTATCGACTGCATCTGGAACCCGATCGAATCGCTGCTTCAGCCGCTGGCGGGCTTTATCAACGTGGATATCAAAGGTCTGGCGGATCAGTTTGTTCACGGGCTGTCCAACTGCATCGCCAGCGTACTGTATGGCGCAGGCACCTTCGGCGCGAACATCGTGCAGATGGAAGACGGTTCAGTGGTCTTTGTCGGTACCCGTTACGCAGAGTGTCTGGATACCGCTACCTTAGTCGATCGGATGGACGTTAAAGGTTTCATCACCGAATTCTTCACCAATATCGGCCTGATTGGTCAGGGCAACTTCGTGTCTGACCTGGTTGAACCGTGCTTTAACGCCGTGATGAATCTGCTTGTTAGCCCAATTGAGTCCATCGCGGATTCCGTTCTTGAGTGGGTCGACCTGAATCTTGGCGCTGATGGCGCTCAGGTCTGGAATACAGAATTTACCCCGAGCGAGAATGGCAGCCTGGTACAGAGCACTGAGTTCCAGTACGTTCAGGGTCGCAACAAAGATTCTGGTATGAACGAGAACGGCTTCATTTCAGGCAGCGACAAAAACGGTCTGTTCAGCAAAATGGCCGAGTGGGTATTTGGTTCTGATGCCGAAGATGTAGGCGCGTCTGTTGGCCTGAACGGGACTCAGGTGAGCGAAAGCACCTATGCCGTCATTTGGCAGAAAACCGGCACCAACACCCAGCTGGATAGCGATACCCAGCCGAAAGCCGTTATGGCGCTGGTTGATGCGAAAACGGGTAAACACATTACCAGTGAGATCACGCTTACGGAGAACGGCGTAGTACCGAAGATTGTCACCCTGGCAGACGGTACATTGCTGGCAACGTGGGTCGGCGTGGGCCCTCAGGACGGCGGTGACATCTACTCTCAGCGTCTGGCCGTCAGCAACAATGCCTTCGTGGCGCTCTCCCCGGCGGTGGTGGTGAACACCCTGACGGAAGGGACGCAGGGCCTGATCGGCGGCACTTTCAAAGAAGCTTACGACCTCGTTGCGCTGAACAACGGCGGCTATATCGTGACCTGGACCTCTACCGATGCGGATGGCACTCAGCATCTGCAAGGTCAGCTGTTCGATATGACCGGCGTTAAAATCGGCAATGAGATCCAGCTGGATTCCGGCGCGGGCAACACCATCAACGATTCCAGCATTACCGCATTGTCGGATGGTGGCTACGTGGTGAACTGGAGCGAAAGCAACGACGCGGCACACACCAGCACCGTGATGTACACCGTGTTCAACCAGGACGGCTCCGTGCGTTCTCTGGGCGAAGAGAATCCGATCGTTGACGGCAGCAGCGTCACGCTGGCAAACGACGTTCGTACCTATGCGGGTACTGACGATGCGGACGTGGTTGATGCACATCTGGCAAGCGCCACGGTGAACAGCGGTGCGGGCGATGACCGCGTCATCGTGGACGCCACGCTGGTGCAGTCCGTTGACGGCGGTGCGGGTCACGATACGGTGGTGTTCAGCAACGCGGGCACCATTGGTCATGAAACCCTGGAGAAATTGCATAATGTCGACACTATCGATCTGAATGCCTCCAACGGGGCGAATACCCTGACCCTCAGTTATGAGGACGTGGTCAACGTGTCGAACACCAACAAGCTGTTTATTTCCGGCGGCAAAAATGATTCAGTCGATTTAGATCAGAATCACTGGACCCAGACCGCAACCGGCAATAAAGATGGACAATCCTACAACCTGTATACCTATGATGACGATCATCATACGCAGCTGTGGATCCAGAATAATATTCAAATTGTTTAATTAGTAAGTCCCGGGAGGGCAGGTGATGTTATCTGCCCCTCCCTTATTTCTGTGATTGCAAACGGTATTCATGCGATGCTTTTAACACGATGGAGCGAAGGGCTGGTCATTGCCGCCCGCGAGTTGGGACTTAATGCCAGTAAAGAAAACCTGGAGCATTTAACCCGACAGGATAAGGACAGTCATCACGCATTTGAAGCGATGGTGAAATATCTTGGTCTGCAATGCGAATATAGCCATTTAGATATAGCCCAGCTACCCGCACAATTATTTCCCTTGTGTGTTCCTTTAAAAAATGAACAAATGCTGGTGGTTCATCATCTGGCCGGCGAAAACGCCGTCGTCACTTACGCCAGCGCGCCGGGCGTAAAAGTTAATCTGCCTCTGACTGAACTGAATAGCAAAAAAGAAGAAGGATACTGGATCGTTCAGCGGCAGCTCGCGTCTTTTGGCCGCAAATTACACGCCTGGTTAAATACCGATAATGAACGCTGGCTGTGGAAACTGATCCGCAAAGATTTACGTTATTATCTGTTAATCACCGTCGGTGCATTATTTGGCAATGTATTAACCCTCGCGGGTTCCCTTTTTTCCATGCAGGTCTATGACCGGGTTATTCCCGCGCAGTCGTTTACCTCGCTGTGGGTGTTATTCAGCGGCGTCGTGATTGCCTTAGTCTGCGACATGCTGCTGCGTATGGCGCGCAGTCGCCTGGCCGATGCCATCGGTAAGCGTGCCGATATTCATATGTCCGCGCTGTTTTATTCCCGCGCGCTCAGCATTAAAAACAGCGCCCGCCCGGATTCCACCGGCAGCTTTATTGCCCAGATCCGCGAAATTGAGAACGTGCGTGAACTGCTCACCTCAACGACGGTTCTCGCCATCGTGGATATGCCGTTCATTATCCTCTTCCTGGTGCTGATCTGGTCGATTGGCGGCTGGCTGGTGATCCCAACGCTGCTGGCGATCCCGCTGATTGTGATCCCGGGGATCGTTATCCAGTGGCCGCTCGCCAAACTCTCCCGTAAAGGAATGCAGGAGAGCGCCCAGCGTAACGCCATGCTGGTGGAAACCATTCAGGGGCTGGAAGATATCAAGCTGACCCAGTCGGAAGACCGCTTCCTCGGCATGTGGAACCACTGTATTGGCTCCGCCTCACAAATTTCTCTGGAGCAGCGTCACTGGAGCTATTTGCTCAGTAACTGGTGCCAGTTTATTCAGCAGGCCGTATATGCCTGCGTCATTGCCCTTGGTGTCTATCTGGTTATTGACAATAGTATTACCACTGGTACGCTCGTGGGCTGTTCAATTCTTTCCTCACGCGCTGTTGGCCCGTTAGGCCAAATTGCCAGCGTATTAACCCGCTGGCAGCATGCCCGTATTTCTATTAAGGGGCTGAATGAATTCCTGTCTCGTCCGTTAGAGCAGCGTGCTTTTAATGAAGTCTCACATCTGGCCAATATTCGCGGCGAATATTCCCTGACCGAGGCGAAATTCCGTTTTTCCAGTCATGCCAAATGGGCGATTGATATTGCCAGATTGAATATAAAGCCCGGTGAAAAAGTCGGTATCCTGGGCACCATCGGTGCGGGTAAATCCACGCTGCTGCGCGTCCTGTCGGGAATGGCGGATTCAGCAGAAGGGGAAATTACCCTCGACGGCGTGGCGATGAATAATCTCTCCGTGAATGATTTGCGTTCTGGGGTGGCCTATTTACAGCAGGACGCCCAGCTTTTCTGGGGAACGGTTCGCGATAACATTCTGCTGGGGAATCCACGCGCCTCCGCCGAGGATATTGTGAAATACCTGAACATTTCCGGTGCCGCCGGGGTGCTGAAAAATGAACACGGTCTGGATCTGCCGATCGCGGAAGGCGGCAAAGGGCTGTCGGGGGGACAGCGTCAGGCGCTATTGCTGGCGCGAACCTTAATTCGCAACAGCAACGTGCTGCTGCTCGATGAGCCAACGGCGTCGATGGATGAAAATACCGAGCGCCATGTCGTAAACGCGTTGCAGGCGCACTGTGAAAATAAAACGCTGGTGGTTGTTACCCATCGCCAGGCGCCGCTGCAAATGGTGGATCGTATTATCGTTATGGACCAGGGAAAGGTTATTATTGATGGACCAAAAGCTCTGGTACTTGAGAAATTAAACGCCGGTAAAAGGATGGTGGCGTGATGTTTTCATCGCAAAACGTGCTTCAGGACAAATACCAGGGGCAAATAAAAAACAGCATCGTCGTGGTTATATGTATTGTTATTACCCTTGTTGTACTGCTTATCTGGGCAACGCAGGCACGCCTTGACGAGGTCACGACCGGGCAGGGAAAAGTCATTACCTGGAGCCGTTCGCAGGTTATTCAGTCCCGTGACGGCGGGGTGATCCGCTCCCTTCTGGTGCGCGAGGGCGATAGCGTTAACGTCGGTCAAAAAATCGCGGTGCTGGACTCCACCCGTTTTCAGGCGGGATTCGATGAGGTGGGCTCCCAGGTGAAAGCGCTGGCCGTAGCGGTTGCGCGCTTGCAGTCCGAAATCAGCGGCATTAACGGCAAGCCGGTTCGACCGGACTACATCGGCATGTTGCGGAAGTACAACGCGACCAAAGACGCAGGCGCGCTGACCGACGCGGAGATCGCCGCAGAGAACAAAGACATCATCGAACATGAGTCCTCTTTGTACCAGCTGCGTCAGAAGGCGTTGACCGACTCCCTGAACGGGATGCAGCAGAGCCGCAAGCTCGCGCAAAATGAACTGGATATGATCCTGCCGCTAGTGGCGAAAGGGGCGGTATCTCAGGTTGAGGCGTTGCGTTTACGCCGTGAAGTCACCGACCAGGTGAACAAAATCAACGAAACTAAAAACCAGTGGTACGAGCAAAGCAAAGAAGATCTGGTAAAGCATAAAACCGAGCTGGACTCGCTTTTTTATCAGCTCTTACAGCGCGGCGATCAGCTGTCAGGCACTGATATTTACTCTCCGGTAAAAGGCGTGGTGAAAGATGTTCGGGTGACAACGGTGGGGGGCGTGCTGGAGCCGGGCGGTAAATTACTGGAGGTTGTCCCTTCTGAAGATCAGCTATTAATTCAGGTCAAGATCAATCCACGCGACATTGCTTTTATTCATCCCGGACAGCAGGCCGTTGTTAAAATCAGCGCGTATGAATCCTCTATTTATGGAACCATGAAAGCGGTGGTGGAGCGCATATCGCCAGATACCATTGCCGATGAAAACAATCGCGATCAGTATTTCTACCAGATATATATTCGAACCGATGCCGCCTCGTTAGTGACCAAAGACGGCAAATCGCATGAAATAGTCCCAGGGATGTTAGCGGTGGTGGATATTACGACCGGGCAAAAAACCGTCTTCGACTATATTGTAAAACCGCTGAATAAAGCCAAAGAAGCTTTAAGGGAACGATAATGAAATACCATAAACTGTCTCTGATGGGGCTGCTGATCGGATTATGCATAAATAACGCCCAGGGTGAAACGCTGAACGACGCGTTGCGGATGGGCATGGCGCGCTCGCCGTCGCTGCAATATTACCTGAGCCAGATTGCCAGCAGCGAGAGCAGCATTAACCAGGCGCGCAGCGGCTGGCTGCCGAATATTAACGTGTCGGCGGGTACCCAGGCGGTGGGGAAAGAGTCTTCCGAAGGAAATAATAAATATGCGGTAAGCGTCAAGCAGACTATTTTTGATTTTGGTCGAACCGGCGACAAAGTGGATAACGCGAAGTTTGGTAAAGGCACGCAGATCTGGAAGGCTATTGATGATGCGGAAACCATCTCGTCGAAGGTCGCCGAGAGCTACTTCAATATCCAGAAGGGCCGCAAGCTGCTGGAAAACAACAGGGCTCAGATGAAAGAGCACCGCCGCATTCTGGAAGTGGCAACCGCCCGCGCCGATGGCGGAATGGATAACCAGGGCGACGTGGGGCAGGTTAAAGTCCGAATTAAAGGGCTGGAAGCCAGCGCGGAAGATATTCACGCGCAGCTGATGGCGGCGATCAAAGAGTATGAAATCCTGGTGGGAAAAGCACCGGGAACGCTGGAAGAGACCGACATGACGTTTCTCGATCGCGAGCTGGAAAAAGATCTTCGCGAGCAGGTGAGCCTGTCGCCGCAGATCCGCTCTATGCAAATGGAGCAGGCCGCCGCCAGCGCCCAGTACAAGTACATGAAGAAGAACTGGCTGCCGCAGCTGTCGGTGTCGGTCTCGCAGGGTAAAACCTCCATCTATAACGAAAACGACACCCAGGTGATGCTCAACGTCACCAGTAACCTGTTTGACGGCGGGAACTCTTATTTCCAGGCCGAAGGTGCGGCGAAGCAGGTGGAGACTGCGCGCTGGAACGTGCAAAAAACCATTGATGATAACGCCACCAGCGTGGCCCAGCTGTTCCAGGAGGCGATAGGTTTTCGCCAGCAGGCCGGGATTTTTGCTGCCCGTTCAGTGCAATCCCAGCGGGTCATGGAGCTTTATAACGATCAGTACCGCGTGAACCGCCGGTCGGTGATTGATTTGCTTAACGCCGCCCAGGAATATTTTCAGACCATCGATAACCGGATTACGTCGATTGCGAATCACAACACGACGCTTATCCGCGCGCTGGCGAAGCTGGGGAAAATCAACCAGGCGTTTGGCGTTGAAACGGGCATTGCCCGTGACGACGAGATTGAATCTACGCTGAATGAGATGCCGGAAATCACCTCAACGTCGCCTGAGGTTAATTCCCCTGTCACGATCGCGTTTCAGGAGCGCGTACAGAATAGCGGCCCGGCAGCCGACTCGCAGGTTGCCAGCCCGTTACCGAAGCCAGGAGTGCAGGAAAGCATGGTTTCTGCCTCCAGCCCGGAACCGGATAATCAGACTACCGGCAGTGACGCCGCTGATATTCCGGATCCACTAGCATTGTTGAAATAACAATGTCATTACATGTTTACCAAAAGGATGAGTAATAGACATGTCTAACACTAAAATATTTGTATACACTGCCAATAAATTTATGCTCTACACCATCAATGAGGTGTTAAAAAATAATTTTAGCTGTGAAGTTATTTGCGACACCCCACCGAAAAGTCACTTTGAGACTATTTTTAATAACAAGGCATCAGATATTATTCTTTTTGATTCAGACATGCTCTTTGACAATAACGTCAGAGATACCCTCAATGCCCGAACGACACTGAAGGCGATCGCGTTAGTCAACGGAGAGGTTGATTATGGCCTGCGGCATATTATCAGCGGCTATGCGGATGCCATGATCGACAATACCTATGATGTCGATATTATTGTGCTGATCGTCACGTCGGTGATGAAGGGCTTCCAGTGTATGCCGCTGTCGCGCATGAATAACAATATGCTGGGGGCGCAACTGTCGCAGCTGACCCAGCGCGAGCAAGAAGTGCTTCATTATGTCTCACAGGGCGTTTCAAACAAATCGATCGCTGACTTTTTAGGCGTAAGCTATAAAACGGTGTGTGTCCATCGATATAATATTGCCTATAAATTGAAATTAAAGAAATTACCTGACCCTTCCTGTTTGAAGTCATTCAGACAATCCTGATCATTGTCTGTTTTTAATATGAATTAATAGTTGTTTATACAGCATCACACGTTGAAAAAATCATGAAATTTTTCCGTCAGGAAGTGTTGGAAGGCCGAAAAAATCATTGGCTCGGGGAAGTGATGATTGCATCTCCGCCATCATTACGCATTAGCGCATATGTGGCGATTGCGATGGTTATTTCCCTGATATTGTTTATCTGTTTCTTTTCTTATACCAAAAAGCAGCAGGTGGCGGGCGTTTTAATGCCCGATAAGGGCGTGATTAAAATATTCAGCCCGCAGGCCGGGCTTATCGACAAAGTTTTTGTTAAAGAGGGTGACGCCGTTAAAGAGGGTGATCCCCTTTTTGTTATCTCTAACGACCGCTCTTCGCAGGGCCATGACACCACGCAGGAGAGCATCAGCGAACAGATCCGCACCCGGACAAAGCTGCTGCACAGTACCTTAAGCCAGCTTGACTCCGCCTGGATCGCCGACAAAAGCACGGCGGAACGCCAGCTTCAGCAGCTCGCCAAACAGGTTGCGCTCCAGGAGAGCCAGGAGCGCAACCAGCAGCAGCTGGCGCAGCTTTTACAGAGCCGGGTGAAGCAGTATCAGTCGCTGTGGGAGAAAGAGTACGTTTCGCTTGAACAGTTGCAGCGCGTCAAAGAGGAGAGTCTTCGACAAAACGGCACGCTGGAGGCCAGCCGCAACGAGCTGATCAACACCCGCAAAGAGAGGCTGCACCGCGCGAACGAGCTGAAGCAACTCGAGAGCAACTACCTTACGCAGCGTAACGACATTCAGAGCAAAATCGCCTCCGCCGGGCAGGAGTTAACCGAAAGCGAGCTGAAGCGCGAAATCATTATTCGCGCCACCACGCGCGGCACGGTGACGGCGTTAACCGCCGCCGTCGGGCAATACTTCGACGGCCATGCGCCGCTGCTGAGCATTATTCCGGAAGGATCAACCCTGCTGGCCTATCTCTACGCGCCGGGCTACGCGGTGGGCTTTATCAAACCGAACAGCGACGTCTGGCTGCGCTATCCCGCCTGGCCGTGGCAAAAATTTGGTCAATACCACGGCACGGTGGTCAGCGTGTCTAAAGTCGCGCTGACCCAGCGTGAAATTGAACTCTTTGAAAGCAAGGACAGCGGCGAACTGCTTTACCGCATTGTGGTGCGACCGGACAGCAACGTCGTCAACGTCTACGGCGAAAAAATGCCGTTGCAGGCCGGGATGCAGCTCGAGGCCGACGTGGTGCGCGACAGTCGGCGGCTTTACGAATGGATATTTGAACCGCTGCTGAAGATATCACCAGCGGCGCAAGGGAAGTAAAGGATTCAGGGATGTCAGAGAAAGTACAGTCAATTAACTACGGCTTCAGACGCCACAAGCTGCCGGTCATTTTGCAGACCGAGGCGGCGGAGTGCGGCCTGGCCTGCATGAGCATGATCTCCGCGTGGCACAACCACGCGCTGGATCTCAGCGAGCTGCGCCGCGAGCACGGCGTGTCGCAAAAAGGGTTAACGCTCACGCAGCTTATTCAGGTTGCGCGTCGATGCGGATACACCACGCGCTCGCTTCGCCTGGAGATGGACGATCTTAAAAAGCTGCGCCTGCCCTGTATTCTCCACTGGGACATGACGCATTTTGTGGTGCTGAAAGAGGTGGGGGCAAAGCGCTGCGTTATTCACGATCCGGCGATCGGGCAGCGGGCGCTGTCGATGGACGATGTCTCCGCATCGTTTACCGGCGTGGCGCTGGAGCTCACGCCGGATGAAACCTTTGTCACCGCGCCCGCGCCGCCAAAGGTGAAGATTAGCCAGCTGATTGGCCGCATCATCGGCCTGAAGTCCAGCGTCACCTACGTGGTGATGCTGGCGCTGGCCATTGAGTTGATTAGCCTGCTGCTGCCGCTGTTTTCCCAGTGGACCATCGATGACGTGATCGTGTCCAGCGACCGGCATCTGCTGGTTATCCTGATGATTGGCTATGCGATGACCCTGATTATCAAACAGGTGATGTCGACGATCCGCGCCTGGGTGATGATGTTCATCACCACCTCAGTGCGCGTTCAGTGGCAGGGCAGCGTGTTCCGCCATCTGATCAATCTGCCGGTGAGTTTCTTCGAGCGCCGTCATCTGGGGGATCTGGTGTCGCGCTTTGGTGCCGTCGACGCCATTCAGGGCACGCTCTCATCGTCGTTCCTCGTCGCCGTGCTCGACGGGATATTGAGCATCGTGACGCTGGTGATGATGGTGCTGTACAGCGGCTGGCTGACCCTGATCCCCTGCACGGTGATTGTGCTGTATGCGGTGGGACGCTTTATCTGGTATCTGCCGCTGCGGAATGCCTCTCAGGAGGAAATTATCCACGCCGCGAAGCAGAACTCGCATTTCCTTGAAACGATGCGCGGGATTAAAACTCTCCAGCTTTTCCAGAAGAACGGCCAGCGTGCGGACGAATGGCTGACGCTGCTGGTTAACCAGCTCAACGCGAGCGTGCGCACGCAGAAGCTTCAGATCCTTTATCAGCAGCTTAACGGCATGTTGTTTGCCGCTGACAGCCTGCTGGTGCTGGGCATTGGGGCGTCGATGGTTATCGACCAGACCTTTACCGTCGGCCTGCTGATGGCGTTTATCTCTTATAAGGGCCAGTTCCTGGAGCGCGTCGCCAACCTGATCGACAACGCCTTTGCGCTGAAAATGCTGTCCATCCAGACCGAGCGTCTGGCGGACATCGTGCTGACCGAACCGGAGCAGCCTGCGCTTAACAGCCCCGACGCGGCGCCTGCGAGCGGAGCGCCGGAGCTGACCTTTAGCCATATCACCTTCCAGTACGCGCCGCAGGAGCCGGAGGTGTTGCACGACGTGTCCTTTACGGTGAAGGCGGGGGAGTGCGTGGCAATTGCCGGGGCATCGGGCGGCGGCAAAACCACGCTTGGGCAGCTTGCGCTCGGCTGCCTGACCCCCACGCAGGGCGAGATCCTCATCAATAACGTGCCGCTGTCGCGCTTTGGCCTGGAACGCCTGCGCGCCATGAGCGCGGCGGTATTGCAGGATGACGTGCTGTTTGCGGGCACTATTCTTGAAAACATCACCTTCTTCGATCGGCGCTGTGACAGGGAGCTGGTGACGCAGTGCGCGCAGATCGCCGCGATCCATTCCGACATTATGGCAATGCCGATGCAGTACAACACCATGGTTGGCGATATGGGCGCCGCGCTGTCGGGCGGGCAGAAGCAGCGCCTGTTCCTTGCGCGTGCGCTGTACCATAAGCCGCGCTTTTTGCTGCTGGATGAAGCGACCAGCAGTTTAGACGTCATGCTCGAACAGCACGTCAGCGAAGCGCTCAGGCGCCTCAACATGACGCGCCTGATTATTGCCCATCGCCCGCAGACGCTGATGATGGTTGACCGGGTGATCGTGATCGACAACGGCCGGGTGGTGGCTGAAAAGCTGCCCGGCGACTTATTTCCAGGTTTAAGAGCAACTGAAGGGGCACAGGGATGAAAGTACGCTTCTGCACAGGGGTTAGCGCGTTGACGCTATGTGCGGCAATGAGTGTGAAGGCGCAGGATAATTTGCAGGCGCTGCTGGGCGAGGCGATACCGCCCGCGCCAGCCGCGAGCGCGCCGGCCAAATCATTCACCACGTCACCCGATACGCTGGCGTTGCTCGATAAACTGCTGCTGGAAGAGAGCGACATCGCGACGACCGCTGCGCGTAAGCCGATGACCCTGCCGTCGGCCGTCAGGCCGCCTGCGGATTTCTTCAGCCCGGACGCTGAGGCGATGTGCGACACGACGGCCGCCACGACGCTGCGCAACTTTAATCAGGCGCTGTCGCTTGCCATCTGCCAGGATCCCCAGATGCGGATCCTGGCGCTAAATTTAAAACGCTATCTGCTGGATTATAAAATAAGCCAGTCGGCGTGGATGCCTGAAATAAATTTGCTGTTCAATACCGGTAGCGAAACCAGTCAATACGATCTGGCGGGGCGGGACAATTATCGTACTAACGATCGCACCACGAATACCGGCGTGGAGCTAAGCTGGCTGTTATTTGATTTTGGCAAACGCGAGGCGGCGATCGGTGAGAAGAAAAACATCTGGCTTAGCAATCAATATCAGACCCTGTCGAAATTTCAGGACTATATTATCGGCTTTGCACAAACCTATTATCAGGTAATAGCAAAGAAAACCATTATGATTGCGGCCAAAGACAACGAAAAGGTGGCGCGTAAAACCTGGGAGATCACCCAGAATAAATACCGCAGCGGGGTCGGCGTGCTGGGCGATGCGTTGCAGGCAGAGAACATGCTGCTTTCTGCAACGCAAAACCGGATGCAAAAAGAGGGGGAGTATGAGGTGGCGCTGGGAAAGCTCGCCAGCGCGCTCAACCTGCCGCTCAGCAGCCGGTTGCAGCCTGACGATCTCTTTATCCTTCCGGGCAGCAGCCAGATGATGGCGCTACAGCCGCTGCTGGATGAGGCCTCCGCCAGACACCCGCTGGTGCTTGCCGCGCAGAAAAATATCGAGGCGGCAGAGCAGCAGGTCAATCAGGCGCAGCGGGATTTTCTGCCGTCCGTGACGCTGCGGGCGGGAGCCAACAAAGGCCACTCCTCCGTTGATGAAGCCCAGTACGTGCCGGTGAATCGCACCGATACGATGTACGTCGGGCTGAACGTGTCCGTGCCGCTGTTTTCCGGGTTTCGCCGCTACAACCAGCTCCAGGCGGCGCATGTTCAGCTTGCCTGGTCGCAGCAGGATTACCAGAACACGCTTAAGGATATCGGCCTGAATACGTGGAACGCCTGGCAGGGGCTGAACACCGTCAACCGAAGCCTGGAGGTGATTGCCCAGCGCCTCAAAACCGCGCGCCGCGCCTATGAAATTGCCAATGGCCGCTATCTGACGGGAGTGGGGACGATTATTGAACTGCTTAATACCCAGCAGCAGTTATCCAATGCCGAGATAGATGAGGCGAATATCAAGATGGACTGGTATCTTCAGCGCTTAAGCCTATTAGCCTCCGTCGGTAAGCTTTCTTTAATGTAAGTTTTAGACTCTAAATTTATAACCTGGATGTAGGGTAATATTATTTTATTTTGCAGGTGGGAATATAAGCCCTCACTAAATTTATTTATTTTTATGTTCAGGGCGCAATTATTTTATTGGATAATTAGCGCGTGGCTTTTAGATGCGTTATGTCTCAGCACGGTTATTTAAACAAGGAGAAGTTATATGTACGAAATGAATGAAGCTGAAATCGAGATGGTAAACGGCGGCATTTTCTCGAAATCATTAAGTGATTCAATCAACGGCGCGATTTATGGTCTGGGTGCAGGTTTTGCAACCGGTCTGGCAATGGGTGGTATTAACACCAAATCTGCGGGTCTGGGCTTTGGCGTGGCCGCGCAGGGCGTTGGCGCACTGATCGGTGCGGCGGTAGGGGCAATCGAAGGTACGATCGGTGGCTTCATCTACGGCCGTGACGATATCTCTAAATGGGTTGATGGCTACACCAGCCGCATTGCCGTGGGCTGATTGCTCTGCTAAGACTATAAAAAAAGCTGCCGAGGCAGCTTTTTTTTATGGCGCAGAACCCTTACTGCGGGAACCACTGGTCGCTGATTTTCTTATACGTACCGTCGGCTTTAATCGCTTTCAGCGCGCCGTTAAGTTTTTCCAGCAGCGCTTTATTGTCCGGGCGTACCGCAATGCCCAGACCGGTGCCGAAGTACTGCGGATCGGTCACTTTCTCGGTCGCCGTGCCCAGCTGCGGGTTGGTTTTCAGCCATTCGTTCACCACGGCGGTATCGCCAAAGACGCCATCAATACGGCCGTTTTTCAGGTCGATAATCGCATTCTGATAGCTGTCGTAGGCCACGGTTTTCACTTCCGGGTGTTTGTCCTGAAGGTATTTCTGGTGGGTGGTGCCGTTTTCCATCCCGATGCGTTTGCCTTTCAACTGGTCAAAGCTGGTGTACGCGCCTTTCTTCGCAATCACGACCGCCGAGTTGGCGTAGTACGGGTCGGTGAACGATACCTGCTTGCTGCGCTCAGGCGTGATGTCCATGCCGGAGATCACCGCGTCGTATTTTTTGAATTTTAAGGACGGGATCAGGCTGTCGAACGCGTGGTTGGTGAAAGTACAGTCGGCCTGCATCTGTTTGCACAGCGCTTTCGCCAGATCGATATCAAAACCGACGATCTGATTGCTGGCATCCAGCGACTCAAACGGTGGGTAGGTGGCTGAAACGCCGAAATTGATTTTGTCTGCGGCAGTTGCGCCAGCGGCGAAGGTTGCCAGTAATGCGGCCAGAACTAACTTTTTCATTTTGAAGCTCCCGTCTGTCAATCTTGTCATGATGCGCCGTGTCTGCGGCATTGACGTACAATGCCAGTGATTGAATTTATATGCAATAAAAACGATTAAATATTGTTTATGGAATAAAAAAAAGCGGGCAACACATCAGGTTGCCCGCTTTCAGAGTACAGTTTTATGCACTTGTTTGATTAATTTCTGCGCTCAAAGGCCAGCGCTTTACGCTCAATCAGGCGCATCATCAGGGTTAGCAGGCCGTTCACCACCAGATAGACCACGCCGGCCGCGCCGAACACCATCACGTCGTAGGTACGCCCGTAGAGCAGCTGCCCGTGGCCCATGACTTCCATCAGCGTGATGGTATAGGCCAGAGAGGTACTCTTGAACACCAGCACCACTTCGTTGGAGTAAGAGGAGAGCGCGCGTTTAAAGGCGTAAGGCAGCAGGATCGCCAGCGTGTCTTTCTTGCTCATCCCCAGCGCACCGCAGGACTGCCACTGTCCTTCCGGGATCGCGCGGATGGCACCGTGGAACAGCTGCGTGGTATAGGCGGCACTGTTAAGGGACAGCGCAATCAGGGCGCACAGCCACGGCTCGGAGAGCAGATGCCAGATGACCGGATACTCTTGCAGCGTCGGAAACTGGCCCGGCCCGTAGTAGATCAGGAAGATCTGCACCAGCAACGGCGTACCGGTAAACAGGGTGATGTACGCGCGCACGATCCACACCAGCACCGGCGTTTTCAGCGTCAGGATGATGGTAAAGATGAGCGCCAGAACAAGCGCCACGATGATAGACGCCACGGTCAGCGTCAGGCTGGTGTGCAGCCCTTTCATCAGCTCGGGTAAATAGTCCAGCATCAGCCTGGTCTCCGTTCAAAACGCGTTGCGCGCAGGTCAATACGCTTGAGGATGTATTGGCTCAGCAACGTGATCACCAGGTAGATAGCCGCCGCCACGATATACCAGGTAAACGGCTCCTGGGTACGGGTGGCGATGCTTTTGGTTTGCAGCATCAAATCGTTCACGCTGATCAGGCTCACCAGCGCGGTATCTTTCAGCAGCACCAGCCACTGGTTACCCAGCCCCGGCAGCGCGTGTCGCCACATCTGCGGCATCACGAGGCGAAAGAAGATAGCCGTTTTCGATAAACCTAACGCCTGGCCGGATTCCCACTGCCCCTGAGGCACCGCTTTCAGCGCGCCGCGCAGGGTTTGCGAAGCGTAGGCGGAGTAGAGCAGGGAGAGGGCGATCACGCCGCACAGGAACGGGCTGACGTCAAAATTTTCAATCTGCATCTGTACCGGGATCTGCACCACACCCAGATTAAGGGTGAAGCCGTCCGACAGCATCAGCAGCAGCTGTGACGAGCCGAAATAGATAAACAGGACCACCAGGATCTCCGGTAGTCCACGCAGCACGGTGACCAGCGCCGAGCCTGCCCATGCGACGGGGCGCCATTTGGCTGACTCCCACACCGCAAAGAACATTGCCAGCACGAGGCCGATAACCAGTGCGCAAACGGCAAGGCCGACGGTCATCCCGGCGGCGCTTGCTAAAGGAAAAATTTCATTCATCAGGAATTACTTCTGGAACCATTTTTTGTAGATGGTTTCGTAGGTGCCGTCTTTTTTCACCTTCTCGAGAGCGGCGTTGAATTTCTGCTGCAATTCAGTGTTGCCCTGACGAACGGCGATACCCAGGCCTGTGCCGAAGTAGTCTTTATCTGTCACCTTGTCGCCCACGGCCGCCAGCTTGTCGTTCGCTTTCAGCCACTCGGTGACTACCGCGGTATCACCAAACACGCCGTCGATACGACCGTTTTGCAGATCCAGCTTCGCGTTCTGGTAGCTGTCATACGGAACGGTGGTGATTTCCGGATGTTTATCCATGATGAATTTCTGGTGCGTAGTGCCGTTCTGAACGCCCACTTTCTTGCCTTTCAGCTGGTCAACGGCGGTGAATTTGCCTTTCTGGCCGATGAACAGCGCGGAGTTATCGTAGTAAGGCGTGGTGAACAGCACCTGCTTTTCACGCTCGGGGGTGATGTCCATACCGGCCATTACCGCGTCAATGCGGCGGAACTTCAGGCTTGGGATCAGGCTGTCGAACGCCTGGTTGCTGAAGGTACAGGTCGCGTCGATCTCTTTACACAGGGCGTTAGCCAGATCCACGTCGAAGCCGACAATCTTGTTGTTAGCATCGATAGATTCAAACGGAGGATAAGACGCTTCGGTCGCGAAACGAATGGTCTGGGCTGCGGTAGCGGAAAGGCTGACGCTGGCAAGCAGTGCGGCGATCAATACTTTTTTCATTATCATTTCCCCTGGCAAATCAGTGAGACAAGTAGTTTTTGAAGGCGTCGGTTTGCGGCTGGATAAAGCAGCTCGCATCACCTTGCTCGACGATATAACCGTTTTCCATGTAGACCACGCGGCTGGCGGTTTTCCGCGCCACTTCGACTTCATGGGTCACGATCACCTGCGTAATGTTGGTTTCCGCCAGTTCACGGATGATGCTCACGATCTGGGCGGTAATTTCCGGATCCAGTGCGGCAGTCGGTTCATCGAACAGCAGAACGGCCGGTTCCATCATCAGCGCGCGGGCAATGGCCACACGCTGCTGCTGACCACCGGACAGGTGCAGCGGATAACGATCGCTGTAAGGCTTGAGGCGCAGACGCTCAAGCAGCTTTTCCGCACGCGCCATCGCCTGCTCTTTGCTTAAGCCGAGCACGCGGCAGGGCGCTTCAATCAGGTTTTGCACCACGGTCAGGTGCGGCCACAGGTTGTACTGCTGGAAAACCATGCCGACGTTTTGACGCAGCTCGCGAATGGCTTTATCTGACGGGGTTTTCTCGAAATTAAAATGGTTACCGGCAATTGCCAGCGTGCCCGAACGGGGCATTTCAAGCAGGTTAAGAACGCGCAGAAGGGAGCTTTTACCCGCGCCGCTTGGGCCGAGCAAAACCAGCGTTTCGCCCTCAGGGCAGCTTAGCGTGATGTCGAACAGCGCCTGGTGTGCGCCGTAGAAGCAGTTAATGCCGTTTAGTTGAATACTCATCGGGGCAGTCTTTACTCATCCAGGCAATCTATAGCAATTGAGGCCGCAGATAGTACCGTTGACAGAATAGTTATGCAATATTTCTGCGTTAAAAGTTAAATATAACCCGTATTACCCTCTAAACATAGCACAAAATAGCGGAGCCTAATGGCGGCGAGAATAAATGTCGGCATTCCGCCAGAAATGCCGGACATTTTACGGGGTTAACATTTATTCAGGTGATGATTCAGCGGTTCTCAATGGACTGGCGGAGCGTGCCCGCCGGGGCGTGGACGCTGTCGCCGATGTAGCGCACATCGTCAACGGCCCAGCATTGCCCTTCGCGGATCATCAGCACTTCATCCTGCCAGGTTTGGGTGCCCTGGGTCAGCTTCACGCGCAGCGGAATGTTCCGCGCATCGGTATTAGGAATAGTAGAGGCGCTGGAGACTTCCGCGCCGTCCGGAACCGTGGTGCGGCTGGAGAACGGATCGGATTTCAGCAGGGCGTTATGCTGCGGATCGCGTGACGCATCGTTAAGCAGTTTTGCCAGACCATCGCTCAGGTAGGGGCGCAGCGCGGTCAGATCGTTATTCTTGTGCTGAATACGATAATCGTAGAACTGTTGCGCCACGGTATCCGGGCCGCCCTCTATGCAGGGGCCGCTGCGGGTACCGATATCCTTAAAGGCTGGCGTGACCGGCGTAGTGCAGGCGCTGAGCACCAGCGCGCATGGCACTAAAAGCGTTAAAGCAGAGTAGCGCATGTTGATTTCCTTATTTATTAACTATCCTTTCAATCATAGCGTAACGACCCGATAATGCAGTGCCTAAGGCATTGAACGCTAAAGAAGGAGAGAACCATGCAGTTTTCAACAACCCCAACCCTGGAAGGACAGCCGATTACCGAGTATTGCGGCGTGGTCACCGGCGAGGCCATTCTCGGCGCGAACATCTTCCGCGACTTTTTCGCCGGTATTCGCGACATCGTCGGCGGCCGTTCCGGCGCGTACGAGAAAGAGTTACGCAAAGCGCGGGAAATCGCCTTTAAAGAGCTGGGCGAGCAGGCGAAGGCGCTGGGCGCGGATGCGGTTGTCGGTATTGATATCGATTATGAAACCGTGGGTAAAGACGCCAGTATGCTGATGGTCAGCGTGAGCGGCACGGCGGTGAAAACGCGTCGATGAAGCGTCTGTTATCTCCCCTCCTGCTGGCGCTGCTGCTGGCAGGGTGCGCCACGGAAAAAGGCATTGTCGATAAAGGCGCGTATGAACTGGATACCCGCCATCAGGCGCAGGCGGCGTATCCGCGTATAAAGGTGCTGGTTATCCACTACACCGCCGATGATTTTGACAGCTCGCTGGCGACGCTCACCGACAAAAACGTCAGCTCACACTATCTGATCCCCGCCATTCCTCCTTCGCCCGAGGGCAAACCGCGCATCTGGCAGCTGGTGCCGGAGAGCGAGCTGGCGTGGCACGCCGGGATCAGCTTCTGGCGCGGCACTAACCGTATCAATGACACCTCTATTGGCATTGAGCTGGAAAACCGGGGCTGGCAGAAAGCGGGCGCAACGAAGTACTTCGCGCCGTTTGAACCGGCACAAATTTCGGCGCTGGTGCCGCTCGCTAAAGACATCATCGCCCGCTACAACATCCGGCCCGAGAACGTGGTGGCCCATGCGGATATCGCGCCCCAGCGTAAAGACGATCCCGGCCCGCTGTTTCCGTGGCGCGCGCTGGCGCAGCAGGGCATCGGCGCCTGGCCCGATCCCGCTCGCGTGAGCTTTTATCTGAACGGTCGCCCGCCTTATCAGCCGGTGGAGACCGCCGCGCTCCTCGATCTGTTATCCCGCTACGGCTATGAGATCCCGGCTTCCGCGACGCCGCAGCAGCAGAAAAGAGTCATTACCGCCTTCCAGATGCATTTCCGCCCGCAGCGCTGGGATGGCGTAGCCGATGCCGAAACCCAGGCTATCGCCGAGGCTTTGCTTGAAAAATACGGGCAGGGGTGATCCTTCGGGATCCCCCGAATCTTAGACCTTTCTCATGCTTTTCGCAGACTTATCTAAGTCTAAATCTTAACATTTAGTAGATTAATCTTAGGTTCAATCTCAATTCTTTTTTACTAAATTGACTTAAAATTACCCGCGATTAATATAGACACATAGCTTGCTAATTAATAACAGCAGTGAATGGCAAAGGTAAGTTTCTCATTCCTGTTAATAGCACAATAAATTTAAACTGATTGTTGGTTATTACGTTTCCAACAAGGGTTTCTACACTTTAAAAAAATTAATCATCTTAGGCGGGTATAACAATGTTAAGCATCTACGGTAAAAAACTGCGTCCTCATAGTGAAATGGAAGCGATTATTTCTGCAACCTCAGGTTATGAAGAAAAAACCTTAAAGAAATGGCAGAAAATCTCTACGTCGGATTCCGAATATATTCATATAATCGTCAGCGGTGAAGTTGAATTCCGCCGCGAGTCTGACGAACTTTGCATGTTTACGCTGCAAGGCCAGTGCATTTTCGGTTTGTCCGCTATCTTCTATAACTCTTCTCACATGTACGGTCTGGTGCGTGCAGCCACCGTGGTACGTGCCATCAGGAAAGATGAGTTCTGCCGCCTGATGACCGAAAAAAACCTCTGGGCTGAGCTGAGCAAAGTTCTCTCCTGGTATATCTGCATGTTAAGCAAACGTGACGATGTGCTGGTCGCCCGTAGCGCTTACTCGGTGGTTCGCGAATTTTTATTAGAAATTAACGAACTGATTGTTAATCATCAGCGTGATATTAACGTGTACGATTATATTCAGGAATACACCAACCTGGCCCGTAGCACCATTATTAAAATTCTCTCCGATCTGAAAAAAGGGCAATATATTGTGGTGGAAAAGGGTCGACTCCTTAACCTGACAACCTTGCCAGAGAAATATTAATTATTCCAGCCGATCCCCTTTCTCACTGAAAGGGGATTTTTTTACGTCCTGATGAACCCATTTTTGTTGTGAATTATCCTGCGTTTCGTCAACGGGCGGCGCGGGCATTTTTCCCTGCGCGAAATCTTTCTGTTGTTCTTTTAAAGCCTGCTCAAAGAGTGCCTTAAGTGACGCATCGTCGTTAGTATCCCTCTCTTCCGTGCTGTTATCGCTTGCCGCTGCGTGCGCCTCGGTGCCGGGTAAGGTATCGCGCGACGTGTCGTGCGGGACCTCTTGTTGAATATCGCGAGGCATATCGCCATCCGGTGCCTGCTGCCAGTCGGCGTCGGCGTCATTAATGGGCAAATCCTGCATCGGCGGTAAACTTTCCTGTACAGAAGGTCGCACCGGCGCCGGTTTGGGCTGCGGATGCGGGAACGGTTTGCTCACATACACGTAATGCATATCTGAAAGCTGGGTTTCCGGTTTTGCGACGCTCACTTTTACCTGCGGCGGCGGTGCAGGGTGGCGCATATTCCAGTAAACGTGGGCGTAAACCCCGGCAACAAGCATGGCGCACAGGCCTGCCATCCATAAAAGAAGAATGCCGAAGATTTTTTGCAGGCTGGGGAGGCGGTATGAAAACCACACCGCTTCTCCCGTCGCATAGCTGCGCTGAGCCGCGAGACATATCGTGGACATTATGAATTTTTCTCCTGCGTTTTCGCGTCAGCTGACGTGTGTGATGCCTGGAGCAATACGCTCGGCGTGGAGTTGGTTTCACGCATCAGCTGCATCAGGGTGTCTTCGCCCGGGATCCCATCCACGTGCAGATCCATTTTTTGCTGGAACTCACGGGTGCGTTTCATCATCTCCGCCGTCCAGGTCTGGGCGTGCGTTTCCGGCTGGGACAGGGCCTGGCTCAGCTGCTGGTCGAGCCAGGTTAAATCTTTGCTGCCGCTTGCGGCGCTAATTTCATCTTTACCGTCCGGCGTCAGGCGGTGCAGCTGCGTGTAGCTGCCGGTGGCATGTTGGTTAAACCATTTGCGGCTGACCTGCCAGGTGCGGTTGTTCAACAGCAGATCGAGTGAATCCGTTCCCACGCGGGCTACCACGGCATAGTTAAGATGGTTGCCGGTTTTTAGCTCACCGATCCACGGATAGCCCTCTTTCGCCAGTGCGTCGAGCGAGGCGTTACCCTGTTTACACATCAGGTTCACCTTCGCCGCGTTCTGACACAGGGCATCGTCCGCCGACGCATCGTATCCCCACATCTCATAAAGCTGATGCATGGCGTCAGGCTGGTTGACCATCTCATCGTCGATGGCAGGCACTGCCGGGGCTTTCACCTTCGGCGTCTGGTGGTGCCAGCTCGCCGGAACCGGCAGCGGCACGGGCAGCTTCGCGTTGATGGCCGAGGTCATGTACCAGCCGCAGGCGGCAAACAGCACGGAGGCAAACAGCCCGACGGTTGCCAGACCCTTGCCGCGTTTTTTCGCAGGCAACGCTTCACCGGCCGCCAGGCGTAAATGACGTGGTCCCACCATCGGGGCACGTTCGGTCCACGTGGCGAGAAGTGACAGATGCGCCAGCTCGTTGAATTTGCAGACGTGGCCTTTGGTCAGCGCGTGCATTTTGCGCACGCGGGCCGGAGCCATCGGGGATTTATCCGCGCCGTGTTCTTCACACTGCGCCTGCACGTAGTTGAGATATTCACGGCAGGTCAACGCGCGCAGCGTGTGGCGCGTGTGGACATATTCCTGAAGGCCGGACTGCGTCATCAACGCCGCGTCCTGATCCGCGTCACCCATCAGCACAATGGATAAGGCGAAATCCAGCTCCTGGGCACGCGTCAGCAGCATGGCCAGCACGTCGCGACAGTTCTCTTTCATCGCTTCGACGTGCGAAATCACCAGCACTTTACGGTTGCTCTTACGGGAAGAGGCGTCCTGCCACTGACGCAGCACAGCGTCAACGGCCTGAATGCGGGAATGACTCTCTTTCGTGCCGGGGTTGAGCTTGTAGAGCAGGCTGCTGGCGCTCAGTTTTGGAAATGCATTAATCGCCAGCACCGCCAGGCTATTGGCTTTCAATGCATCGCTAAACTGACCGAGCAGCTGCGCGTCGTGGCAAAAGAGTCCTGTAATACCCGCCTGCTGTGTTTTCTCTTTAAGCAGGTTGAACACATCCTGGTGATAAGGCACGAAAAAATCACCCGATGGACGGGTGACCTTTCTGAATGGCGGAGTTTTGAAATTAAAGTGACTCTGATACATAACGACTTACCGGCTCTTCTCATGACTTGCGATGGGGCGAAAAGTAAGGGAAAGCGCGATCCTGGTCAATTTGCATTCAGGGTAAAAATAACCTGTCAGCCAGCCCTAACATCACGTTTTTTAACGGTCAACTATTTTCTTTATGAAAGTTAATGGCGAAGCAAGTGGTCGATAAAGCGCCGAATATTTACTATTTGCAGCACAAATTGGCGCAGCACGACGCTGCTTATTTTCGGTTTGCTAAAGGCCAGATGAATAATGAGGTTCTCATTTCTTTCCCGGTTGATTACGCCCTGCATAATGTTTGTATTGCTGATTTTTTGTGGGCAGCAAGGGTATGTGATCTTTAAAGATTATAAAAAAGTCTCAACCAAATTGGCGAACGCTGATAAGAAGCCACAAAAAAGCCGCCGTACTGATAATAACTTCGGTTTATTTACCGCCGCAGTACGTCAGAGCAATCAGCCCGCTGCGGTAAAAGCGCCGCTGGCCGCAGAAATTGAAGGTATTGTCAGCAGTGACGAGGCCTGGCTCTCCTTTGCCGTGATTAAGACGCCCGGCGGGCAGAAGAGCTACCGCGAGGGGGAAAGCCTGAGCGGATTTAACGATGCCTATATAGAGGAAATTAATCAGGACAACGTCGTGGTTAATTATGAAGGCACCGAGCAGGTATTAGCCTTAAAAAAACCGGATTATTTCAGGGGCGGCGTTGAAAGCGGCCCGGTAACCAAATCGACGAAAGATGCGGGCGCTGACAGTCTGCATCTTGATGATTATCTGGTGTTAAAGCCGTTAATCGAAAAAGGCCAACTGGAAGGCTATAACCTCAACCCAAGGAACGCCTCGTCATTCTACAGCCATTCAGGGCTTCAGAAAGATGATGTGGTGGTAAAAATCAACGCTGTCGATATGACCGAAGCAGCACAGGCGAAAAGTATTATCGCCAACTGGTCAAAAATGAAAGAAGCGGAGGTCGTCGTAAGACGCCACGCTCACCTGGAAAATATTCGGGTTAATGTTCTAAACAATTAACAAGTGTACAAACATGAAGAAATTTCCTTGGGCATGCGTGGCGCTGACGGCATTGTCGTTATATTCCAGTTCGCTGTTAGCAGCTAACTTTAGCGCCAGTTTTAAAAATACCGATATTCGCGAATTTATTGATACGGTCGGACGTAACCTGAATAAAACCATTCTGGTCGATCCTTCCGTTCAGGGCACGGTGTCGGTCAGAACCTATAACGTGTTGTCGGAAGACGAATATTATCAGTTCTTCCTGAGCGTACTGGATCTGTACGGTCTGTCGGTTATTCCGATGGACAACGGTATGGTGAAGGTGGTGCGTTCAAGCACGGCGCGCACGGCGGGCGTGCCCGTTGCCGACAGCAAAAACCCGGGCAAGGGCGATGAGATCATCACCCGCGTCGTGCGCATGGAAAACGTGCCCGTGCGCGAACTGGCCCCGCTGCTGCGTCAGCTGAACGATGCGTCCGGTATCGGTAACGTGGTGCATTTCGAGCCGTCTAACGTGCTGCTGTTAACCGGTAAAGCCTCGGTGATTAACCGCCTGGTGGATCTGGTTGAGCGCGTGGACCGTTCCGGGATGCAGCGTCGTGAGATTGTGCCGCTGCGCTTTGCGTCCGCCAAAGAGCTCTCGGATATGTTGAATAACCTCAATAACGAAGAGCAGAAAGGGCAAAACGCGCCGCAGCTGGCGACCAAAGTGGTGGCCGACGACGAAACCAATAGCCTTGTTATCAGCGGCACGGCAGACGCGCGCGCGCGTACCCGTACGCTTATCGGCCAGCTGGATCGCGAGCAGAATAATGAAGGGAACACCCGCGTGTTCTACCTCAAGTATGCCAACGCCAGCAAGGTGGTTCCGGTGCTGACCGGCATTGGCGAGCAGCTGAAAGACAAGCCGGGCGTGGCTAAAAGCAAAACCGCCAGCCCAAGCTCCGACCTGAACATTACCGCTGACGAGTCCACCAACTCACTGGTTATCACCGCCCAGCCAAACGTTATGAACTCGCTGGAGAAGGTGATCGACAAGCTCGATATCCGTCGTCCGCAGGTGCTGGTTGAAGCGATTATCGCGGAAGTTCAGGACGGCAACGGCCTCGACCTCGGCGTGCAGTGGACCGGTAAACACGGTGGCGTACAGTTTGGCTCAACCGGCTTACCGATAAGCCAGGTGAAAGCGGGCCTGAACAAAGGCGCAAGCTTTACCGGCCTGGCGACCGGCTTCTTTAACGGTGATTTCGGTGCGCTGATGACCGCGCTCTCTACCGGCGGCAAGAACGACATTCTTTCGACCCCAAGCGTGGTAACGCTGGATAACAAAGAAGCCTCCTTCAACGTGGGTCAGGATGTTCCGGTTCTTTCCGGCTCCCAGACCACCAGCGGCGACAACGTGTTTAACTCGGTTGAGCGTAAAACCGTGGGGACCAAGCTGAAAATCGTTCCGCAGATCAACGACGGGGACATGATCCACCTGAAGATCGAGCAGGAAGTGTCCAGCGTTGACGCCAGCGCCACCGAAGATGCGAGCCTCGGCCCGACCTTCAACACCCGTACCATCAATAACGAAGTGATGGTACACAGCGGCCAGACCGTGGTGCTCGGCGGGTTAATGGAAAACGTCACCAAGCAGAACGTGTCGAAAGTCCCGCTGCTGGGCGACATTCCGCTGGTGGGACAGCTGTTCCGCTACACCTCGCAGGATACGTCCAAGCGCAACCTGATGGTGTTTATCCACACCACCGTTCTGCGTGACGACGATAACTACAGCGCGGCGTCCAAAGAGCGTTACGACCAGATGCGCGCGCGCCAGCAGCAGCGTCTTGAAGAGAAGAAGCTCGGCATCGTGGAGCCTACTGATAACGCCGTGCTACCGGCATTTCCGGGCACAACCAGCAGCGTTGCGCCGGTGAAAACCAGCACCACGTCTGCGGCGACCCGCAATCCGTTTAAAGAATAGGGCGGGGGCGTAACGTGAACGAACTGAGTAAATATCTGTGCAGCAGTAGCTACGCAAAGGACAACGGTATCCTGTTTTACAACGACGAGGTGTACGTCCGCGAAGACGTCCCGGCGTTTGCTCTGCTGGAGATGCGCCGGGTTCTGGAGCGTTCTTTCGTTCCCGTCACCCTGACGCCCGAGGCGTTTGACGAGATGCTGGGGAAAATCTGGCAGCAGAACAGCGGCGTTTCTCAGCAGCTGGTTGACGACATGGATGCGGATATCGATCTGATGGCGTTAACCGAGGAGATCCCCGACAACGAGGATCTGCTGGATAACGACGAAAACTCGCCGGTGATCCGCCTGATCAACGCCATTCTTGGCGAAGCGGTAAAAGACGGCGCCTCGGATATTCACATTGAGACCTTCGAGCGCACCCTGAGCATCCGTTTTCGCGTGGACGGCGTGCTGCGCCCGGTGCTGCAACCGGCGCGTAAGCTCGCGCCGCTGCTGGTCTCGCGTATTAAGGTGATGTCAAAACTCGACATCGCGGAAAAGCGCCTGCCGCAGGATGGACGTATTTCACTGCGCATTGGCCGCAAAGCGATTGACGTGCGTGTGTCCACCATTCCGTCGCAGTATGGCGAACGCGTGGTCATGCGTTTGCTCGATAAAAGTAATCTCAAGCCGGATATCAACAAGCTCGGCCTGATTGACGAAGAGCTGGAAAAACTCAAAGGGCTGATAGACCGCCCGCACGGCATTATCCTGGTCACCGGGCCAACGGGTTCCGGTAAAAGTACCACCCTGTACGCCATTCTGTCGGCGCTGAACGGCCACGAACGCAACATCCTGACCGTTGAAGACCCGATTGAATATGAGCTGGAAGGGGTGGGACAGACGCAGGTTAACCCGCGCGTGGACATGACCTTTGCCCGCGGGCTGCGCGCCATTTTGCGTCAGGACCCGGACGTGGTGATGATCGGTGAAATCCGTGACGGCGAGACTGCGCAGATTGCCGTGCAGGCGTCACTGACCGGTCACCTGGTCATGTCTACGCTGCACACCAACAGCGCCGCCGGGGCGATTACGCGTCTGCGCGATATGGGGCTGGAGTCATTCTTAATTGGTTCATCGCTGCTCGGCGTCATTGCCCAGCGTCTGGTTCGTCGCCTGTGTCCGCACTGCCGCACAACCAGTCCGTTGGACGACAATGAAAAGGTGCTGTTCAGCTTTATGGACGCGCCGCCGAAGGCGATTTATCGCGCGGTCGGGTGTGAACACTGCCGCCAGAGCGGCTATCAGGGGCGTGCGGGTATTCATGAATTTCTGGTGGTCGACAGCACCATGCGTCGCGCCATTCATGAAGATAAAGACGAAATGTCCATCGAAACGCAGCTCTTTAAGCAGGCGTACAGCCTGCGTGAAAACGGCCTGCTGAAGGTGATTAGCGGCGTGACCTCTCTTGAAGAGGTGATGCGCGTCACCGCCGAGCGCGGAGGGGACGAGTAATGGCCTTCTACGCATGGACGGCGACGGACGCGGCGGGGAAAACCCGGCGCGGCACCTTGCAGGCCGAAGGGCAAAAGCAGGTTCGCCAGACGCTGCGCGAGCAAAAGCTGATGCCGGTCAGCATCACCGAAACCCGTGAAAAAGCGGTGGCGGGGAAAGCCGCCACCGGGGCGAAGCTCTCCACGCCGGTGCTGTCAATGTTTACCCGCCAGCTCTCGACGCTGGTGAACGCCGCGCTGTCGCTGGAAAGCGCGCTGAAGGCGATTTCCAAACAGACGGAAGACAAAAAGCTGGCGGCGATGGTGGTGGAGATCCGCGAAAAGGTAGTGGAAGGGCATACGCTTTTCGACGCTTTTAGCCAGTTTCCACGCACCTTCGACAAGCTCTACTGCACGCTGGTGATGGCCGGGGAGAAAACCGGCCACCTGGGCGACGTGCTGGAGAAGCTGGCGGAGTACAACGAGCAGCGTCAGAAGATGAAAAGCAAGCTGACGCAGGCGATGGTCTACCCGATCACCCTGACGGTGGTCGCCATCGCGGTGATCAGCATTCTGCTGGTCGCGGTGGTACCGCAGGTTATCGAGCAGTTTACCCACATGAAGCAGCAGCTGCCCATCACCACCCGCACCCTGATCGCGGTGAGTGATTTCTTGCAGGCTTACGGGATCTACATCGCCGGGGCACTGGCGGGGGCGATTGTCGGCTTCAAAACCTGGGTCAGAAACAGCAAAAACCGTTTTCGCTGGAACAGCTGGCTGGTGAACGGTTCACCGATCAAAAAGCTGGTTTGCGCCATCAACAGCGCCCGCTATATCCGCACGCTCAGCATTTTGCAGGCGAGTAGCGTGCCGCTGCTGGAAGGGATGTATATCGCGATGGACGGTATCGACAATCTCTATGCCCGGCAGGTGCTGGAGCAGGCGGCCGATACCGTGCGTCAGGGGGCGTCTTTATATGCCGCGCTGGAACAGGCGAAATTATTCCCGCCGACCATGCTGTATATGATTGCCTCGGGCGAAGAGAGCGGTGAATTAGGCAACTTAATGGATCGCGCCGCTGAAAACCAGGAATCGGCTTTACAACATCGAATTACTTTAACGCTGTCGGTATTTGAACCGGCGCTGGTGGTATCCATGGCAACGATTGTTTTATTCATCGTGCTGTCAATATTACAACCGCTTCTGCAACTTAATAATATGGTAGGTTAAATCAATGGCTATAAAACGTAAAAACCTGGCTCGCCAGGCGGGCTTCACTTTGCTCGAATTAATGGTGGTAATTGTTATTCTCGGCGTGCTCGCCAGTATGGTTGTGCCGAATTTAATGGGCAACAAAGAGAAAGCCGACGCCCAGAAAGCGACCAGCGATATTGTCGCCCTCGAAGGCTCTCTGGATATGTATAAGCTGGATAACCACCGTTATCCGACCACCGAGCAGGGCTTGCAGGCGCTGGTAACCAAGCCTGAAATCGCGCCAATCCCGAACGGCTACCGCGCGGACGGCTACATTCGCCGCCTGCCGCAGGATCCGTGGGGCAGCGACTATCTGATGGTCAGCCCGGGTGAACACGGTGCGGTGGATGTCTTTTCCGCTGGCCCGGACGGCGAAGCGAATACCGCCGATGACATCACTAACTGGTCCCTCGATAAAAACGCGAAATAATGAAAAAGCAACGCGGCTTTACATTGCTGGAAATTATCCTGGCGCTGGTGATATTTGCCAGCTGCGCCATGATGGTGGTCTCAACAATTCCCTCGCGTAGCGGTGCGGATATATTTGGCCAGCAGTTAAAAGCCCTTGTGGATTATGGTTCAGACCGTGCAGTGATGGACGGAAATATCGTCGGGTTAGTGATTAGCACGGATAAATATCAGCTGGTGACGCTCAAGAGCATTAACGGTGAGCGTCGCTGGGTGCCATTATCCGCCGGGCGAATTAATACCAAAGGCGATTTTCCTGAAGAGATGCACGTCTCGCTCTCTCCGCAGCGGCTGGCCGCCACCACGGACGCCGAGCCGCAAATCGTCTTTTTACCGGATGGCGAGATTGGCCGCTTCACGCTGACGTTGCAAAGCTACGACAAACAACACCATTTCCGCGTGGTGTCGCAGGGCGCGGCCCCCGTTTCGGTAGAGAACGATGACTAAACGCAAGGTGAAGCAAAAGGGGATGACGCTGCTGGAGGTGATGGTGGCGCTGGTGATCTTCTCCACCGCCGCGCTGGCGCTGATGAACTCCGTCTCCCTGAACGTGCGTTTTACCCACGGCCTTGGCGAAACGCTCCAGGCCAGCTGGGTGGCGGAAAACCTGCTGGCGGAAGCGAAGCTCAGCAAAAGCGACTTCTCCGACGCCGACGAGCAGGGAACAGAAACCATGGGCGGGCGCGCCTGGAACTGGCACAAGCAGCGGGTCAAAACCGCCGGTAACGTCTGGGCCAGCGAAGTGCGCGTCTATGCAGAGGGCGACGAAAGCCAGCCGGTCATCGCCCTGCAAATCATTCCGCCAGCAGAGAAGGTGAGCAAGTGAAAAAGACGCGACGCCAGCGTGGCTTTACCCTGCTGGAGATCATGATCGCCCTGACCATTTTTGCGGTGATCAGCACCCTGGCCTGGCAGATCCTGGACGGCGCGATGCGCACCAGCTCTGCCACTGATGCCAGTGCGGCGAAGCTTAATCAGGTGCAGCGCGCCTGGAGCCTGATGGAGCGTGACTTCTTCCAGCTTCAGGCCCGCGCGCCGCGCAATGAATCGGACGTCTTTGTCCAGACCGACGACGCCATCGAGATGACCACGCTGAACGGCGTGAGCGGCAGCGTCCAGCTGGAGCGCGTGCGCTGGCGGCTGGAAGAGGGGCGTCTGTATCGCGATATCTGGCCCGCCATTGATGGCCCGGAAAACGTGAAGCCCGAAGAGGTGCCGATCGTAAACGACGTGAAGAGCATCGCGTGGCGCTTTTACAGCAAGGGCTGGCAGAAAAGCTGGACCGACAGCAGCCACCAGCCTGACGGCGTGGAAGCCTTGCTGACGATGGAAAACGGCGATACCTGGCGCTGGGTGTTTACCACACCAGGAGACATGCCCGCCGTGACGGTGGCCGCGCCGCCGGAGAAAAAAGAGGCTGACCCGGCACAGGCTAACCCTGCCGCCGCCGGTTCGCCGCCCGCGCAGGCGCCCCAGGCCGCGCCAGGAGCACAGCCATGAGCCGAACAGATAAACAGAAGGGCGTTGCCCTGCTGGTGGTGCTGATCCTGCTGGTCATGATGTCGGCGCTGGCCGCCAAAATCAGCCAGCAGTTTTGCCGGAACCTGCAAAAAACGCACTACCAGGTGAGCCAGCAGCAGCTGCGCTGGGCGATGCAGGCGCAGGAAAAAGCGGTGAAAGATCGGCTGCAAACCGAGGCCAGCGGCGACAGCAAAGCCCTTGCGCCGGACGGCGACTGGCATCAGCCGCTGGAAACCCAGGGCGATAACTACACCGTGGTAAGCCAGGTCGAAGATGCGCAGAACTGCTTTAACGTGAACAACCTGCTGGCGGCGGATCCCGCGCCCCAGACGCAGGACGCCACGGCAGTGGTGGAAAAACCGCGTAAAGAGCGCATCGTCGAGCAGATCCTGACCGACAGCGGCGTAAGCCAGGCCACCGCCGAAGAGGTCTATTTGCAGCTGGTGGATTACCTTGACGGGGACGCCACCACCGCAAAAGAGGGCGCGGAGAGCGATGCCTATGTAGGCGTTGTCCCGGCGCGCCAGCCTGCGAACCAGATGATGCGCAATATTGCCGAAATCAAGCTGCTGCCCGCCTTCCCGGCGGAGGCGTACGCCAAAGCGAGCAAGCTGCTGTGCGCGCTGCCGGACGCGGCCAGCAAGATTGACGTCAATACCATTAAGCCCGAACAGGCCGGGGTGCTGGCGGCGATCTTCCCGGGAAAACTGACGGAAGATGACGCGAAACGCCTGATTGACTCACGCCCCGAGGCGGGCTGGGAAAGCCTGGAAGCGTTCAGCAAGCTGCTGGAACAGAACTTCCCGCAGCTCAAAGATGATTTACCCCTGGTGGCCGAACAGCTGGCCATCAACAGCCGATATTTCCGCGTTGACTATACCGGCAACACTGACGATTTAACGCTGCTTGTGGTCAGCCAGCTTCAGGTGAATAACGAAGCCGGTGAGATCGTGACGTGGCAGCGTCGTTACCGAATGATTGAATAACAAAAGTCGATATCTATGAAACAGGTGCTTTTTATTCGTCCCGACAGCCGCGAGGACGGGAAATTATGGTGGTGCGAGTCCGGTAGTCAGCAGGTTGCCTCGCTGGAGAATATCGCGGAACTCAGCACGCTGGCTGAACATGCTCTGGCGTCGCGGGTTTGCCTGCTGATCCCGGCAAGCGAAACGATCTTCCGTCACTTCACGCTGCCGAAAAAGGGCATGGCCTCCCAGACGACGGCCTTCTCCTGGATGGCGGAAGAGACGCTGATTGGCGACGTGGACAACCTTCACTGGACGGTGCTCAACAAAAAAGGGCGCGAGGTGGACGCCGTGGCGATTGACGCCGGGCGCCTGCGCCAGTGGTTAGACCGCTTCGCCGACGCCGGGCTGACCGTGATCCAGGCCGTACCCGACGCCTGGCTGCTGCCGGTATCGGCGGGCGGCAGCACCCTGGTCCCGCTTGAAGAGAGCTACTGGCTGCGCCTGTCTCCGGCCTCGGCGTGTGAGGTGGATAGCACCCTGCTGCCGCTGCTGATGCAGAAAACCGGCGAGGGTGAAGTGTGCTGCTACGGCGACGTGCCTGCGGGCATTGAGGTGGATGAAACGCTTGCGTGGCAGCACCCGCTGGTGCTCATTCAGCCCCAGTGGCAGGCGAGCCGCGTCAATCTGCTGCACGGCGCGTTCAGCACCCGAGGCGAGAATAACGGGCTGACGAAAGGGCTGAAGGTGGCGATGGTGGCCGCAGGTCTTCTGTCGCTGGGCCTGCTGATCGGCCCGCGCGGCGCAATGGCGTGGATGCTGGTGCAGCAGGAAAACCAGGTTCAGCAGGAGATCATGCAGGTCTACCAGCACCATTTCCCGAGTATGCGCCAGCAAACCAACATCAAATATCACTTCGGTCAGAACATGAAGAAACAGCCTAAAGGGATTTTCCTGCAAATCGACGAGCTGGAAAAAGCTAAGCAGGCGGTTCCGGCGATGGAAATCAGCCAGATGGAATACGATGCGACGCAAAACGCGCTGACCCTCAGCGTCAGCGCGCAAAACCAGCAGGCGCTCCAGGCGTTTGTGAATCAGACCAGCCCAAACTTTGACTTCACGGTACAGCCTGTTTCAAAAGAGGCTCCGTTCACCGCCATCGTGACAGGGAAACATAAATGAAAGAGAGAATCGCGCAGCTGAAAGCGCGTTACCAACATTACAGCGCCAGAGAAAAAGTGATTTTAAAAATATGCGCAGCGTCGATGTGCTGCGCGGTAGTTTATTACGCAGGAGTGATCCCTTTGGATAATATGATTCAAAGCAGTAAGACAACGCTGGCACGCCAGAAAGAAACGCTGAACTGGATGCGCACGGAAATAGATAAAAATCATCTCCAGATGCTTCGTGTTAAAACGGATAACCCGCGCAGCGTCATTGAAAATAGCGCCCACGAAATTAATTTATCCCTGACGGACGTGCGTCAGGAGGGGCAGACCCTGTCGTTCGTGGTCGGACGCGTAAACGTGTATGAATTAAAAAACTGGCTGCGTGAAATCAACCAGACCTCCGGGGTGCGTCTGCAAAAGATGAACCTTACGCCCGTTGACCATATCAGCGATGTGAAAGCGGAAATTCAGCTGACCTGGAAGACGTTAGCATGAACACGCTCGCACTGATTCGGGAGGTGTACCCGGTTGGGTTCCCCATGATGAGTGCGGTGTTAGGTGCGATAACCGGCAGCTTTCTGGGCGTGGTGGCAGAGCGAGTCCCGCCGATGGTGATGGAAGAGGAGGGATGCGGCAACCTGCTTTTTCCCGGCTCCCACTGCCCGGTGTGTCAGCATTCACTCTCCGCCTGGGAGAACATCCCGCTGCTCAGCTGGCTGGTGCTGCGCGGGCGTTGTCGCCAGTGCCGTACGGCTATCCCTCTTCAGGTCTTCCTGATTGAGCTTTTCACCGCGATCTTCTTCGGCATCACCGCCTGGTGCGTGCCGGGCATTGAAACTCTGTTCTCTCTCTGGCTGCTGGCGGCTTTCCTGCTGCCGCTGGCCATGATTGACTGGAAACACCAGCTCCTGCCCGACTGCCTGACGCAGCCGCTGCTGTGGGCCGGGCTGCTTATTCACGCGCTGGGCAGCGCGCTGTCGCTTCGCGATGCGCTGTTCGGCGCCGTGGCGGGCTACCTTTCGCTCTGGCTTCTCTACTGGGGCTTTCGCCTGACTACCGGTCGCGAAGGGCTGGGCTACGGCGATTTTAAGCTGCTGGCGGCGCTGGGCGCCTGGTGCGGCTGGCAGGCATTACCGTCTATCGAATTAATTGCTGCCCTTTGCGGCATTATGGGTTATCTGGCATCAGGTAATTTAAATAAAAATAACCAAACTATCTCTTTCGGTCCTTATTTATCTTTGGCAGGCATTGTTGTTTTCATTATGCAGGCCTTTGCTGTCACATTCTGAATATTTGGGTCAAGTTTTTTATCGCTTTTTTTCGACAGGGAAATGAAATGAGCGGTGGGAACCTTCCATGTAATATTATCGACAGAAGCCAGACGGAATATGAGCTTGTGTCTTTAAATGGAGGAATGCCACACGACAAAGGTTTTTATTACGGGTCACAAAGTATTTTCTAGATTGAGTCTTTAAAACTTATTCCATGAACTCAAGGAAGTCATGGGTATTAATCGTTCACGTTGAAATTTATCAGGAAATAAAAATGAATTTTATGAAGCCTAAATATCTGGCGCTGTTTATTGCTGCGGCCACAAGCTCAGCATTTGCAGCAGCACCAGGTACGCCGTCTATTTCTTCCGGCAATGACAAATTTGCGCTGGTGGAAGTTGACCAGGCAGCCCAGGACTACAACAACCTTGTTAAAGTTCACAACGATGGTGTGGATGTGAAGGTGGAGTGGAACGTCTGGAGCGGTGATGCCCCAACGTCTGCAAAAGTCCTGCTGGACGGCCAGACCGTCTGGACCGGTGCGGGTAGCGCAGCGGGCTCTGCGACCTTTAAAGTGAAGAAAGGCGGTCGTTATCAGGAGCAGGTTGAACTCTGTAACGACAGCGGCTGCTCTAAGAGCGCCAGCAAGCTGATTATCGTTGCCGATACCGACGGTAGCCACCTGCTGCCGATGAACACCACGCTGCACGAAAACAACAAAACCTTCTCCAAACACACCGACAAAGTTGTGGGTGCTTACTTCCCTGAGTGGGGCGTATACGACCGTAACTTCTCTGCGGATAAAATCCCGGTAGCGAACCTTAACCACCTGCTGTACGGCTTCATTCCAATCTGTGGCGGCGACGGCATCAACGACAGCGCAAAATCTTCTGGCGCGCTTGAGTCTCTGAAACGCGCCTGTGCGGGCCGTCAGGACTACACCGTGGCTATCCACGATCCGTGGGCTGCGCTGCAAAAACCTCAGTCCGGCGTGTCCAACTGGGACGACCCGTACAAAGGTAACTACGGTCAGCTGATGGCAATGAAAAAAGCCCATCCGGACCTGAAAATTCTGCCTTCCGTTGGCGGCTGGACTCTGTCCGACCCGTTCTTCCAGATGGACAACAAAGTGCTGCGTGACCGCTTCGTTGCCTCTGTTAAAGACTTCCTGAAAACCTGGAAAGTGTTCGACGGCGTGGATATCGACTGGGAATTCCCGGGCGGCGGCGGTGAGAACGCTAAGCTGGGTAACCCGGCTACCGATAAAGCCACCTACACCGCGCTGATGCACGACCTGCGCGCCATGCTCAACGAACTGTCTGCTGAAACAGGCCGTACCTATGAGCTGACCACCGCGATCGGCGCCGGTAAAGACAAGATTGAAGACGTGGACTACGGCACTGCACAGCAGTACATCGACCACATCTTCCTGATGAGCTACGACTACTACGGTGCGTGGAGCAACACGGATCTCGGCCACCAGGCTGCGCTGTACGGTGCCTCCTGGAAACCAGACACCAACTACACCACCGACAACGCGGTGAAAGCGATGCTGGAGCAGGGCGTACAGCCAGGCAAAGTGGTCGTCGGTGCAGCGATGTACGGCCGCGGCTGGACTGGCGTTCACGGTTATACCGGCGACAATCCATTCACCGGCACCGCGACAGGCGCAATCCCGGGCTCATGGGAACCAGGCATCCTGGATTATCGCGATATCGTGAACAAAATGCTGGGCAAACCAGGCTGGGAATACAAGTACGACACCGCAGCAGAAGCGCCGTACCTGTTCAACAAGTCTACCGGCGAGCTGATCAGCTACGACAACGCCCGTTCTGTTGAAGCGAAAGGCAAATACGTGCTGAACAAAAACCTCGGTGGTCTGTTCGCATGGTCTATCGAATCTGACAACGGCGACATCCTGAACGCGATGAACGAAAGCCTGCTGGGCGGCAGCTCAACGCCGGTTGACCCGGTTGTGACCAACCACGCGCCGGTGGCATCCGCGACCGATATGACCGTGACTGGCCCGGCTACCGTGACGCTGGACGGCTCTGCGTCTTCCGACCAGGACGGCGATGCGCTGACCTACAAATGGACTCAGATTTCCGGTACATCCGTCACCCTGACCAACAGCACCAAAGCGAAGGCTTCCTTCAGCGTTCCTGCTGTAGTGAGCAACCAGACGCTGGTGTTCCGTCTGACCGTGACCGACGCAAAAGGTCTGAGCAACGCCATCGACGTGCAGGTGGTTAACAAAGCCCCTAAAGCGAACCAGGCACCTGTTATCAATGCGATGGACGCAGTAACCGTTGAATCCGGTGAAGCGATCTCTCTGCACGCACAGGCTTCCGATCCGGATGGCGACGCGCTGACCTACAGCTGGAGCGTACCGGCTGACATGAACGCGACCGGCACCGACAGCGCAAACGTGCGTATTACCGCGCCAGAAGTGAGCAATGCATCTACCTACACGCTGAGCGTGATCGTGTCTGACGGTAAAACCAGCGTGCAGTCTAACGTGCAGGTCACGGTGAATCCGAAAGAAGCGGCAGCGCCGGTTGATGAAGACACCAACCCGTCTGACGAAGGCAACACCCCATCTGACGAAGGCAATACCCCGGCTGACGAGGGTAACACCCCGGCAGACGAAGGTAATACCCCGTCCGACGAAGGGACTGCAACAGGCAGCTGTGACGCCCCGGTTGACGCTAACGCCAGCAAATTCGCTGCGTGGAGTGCAAACACCATCTACAACAACGGCGATACCGTAAGCTTCGACCACCTGGTGTGGAAAGCGAAGTACTGGACTCAGGGCAACCAGCCGGCATTCGGCGAAGGCGCATGGGAACTGGTCAGCCAGGTGAAATTCAACTGGCGCGCTGAGATGGTTTATAACGGCGGCGACACCACCACCTTCGAAGGTAACGTATACCGCGCGAAATGGTGGACGCAGGGTGACAAACCAGGCAACAGCGATGTATGGGTGAAAGAAGGCAAGTCAGCAGACTGCAAATAATCTTCTGAACCTTTACGGGTGTGATATCCGCCCGTAATCCTTGACCGCACCCCGCTTCGGGTGCGGTCAATAACTAAAAAAAGAACGGTAGTGCGCAAGGAGAGAATGGGATAAATCAGTTAGCAGGTATATTAAATGAAACGCCTCATCTTTTTATTGTTAATTATTAGTCAAAGTGCGATGGCAAACTGCTGGGATAAAGCCGCGCATTATTACCATATCGATCCTTACCTGTTATTTGCAATTGCAAAGGTGGAATCGGGCATGAATCCCCACGCGGTGGGCTGGAATCACGATGGTTCACGCGATGTCGGGTTAATGCAAATTAACAGCTCCCACTTTAGTGAATTAGAACGCCACGGTATTGATGAATATCGCTTAATGACCGAACCCTGCACCTCCATTATGGTCGGCGCATCAATATTATCCAATATGATTAAAGTCTATGGCTATAACTGGGAGGCGGTCGGGGCCTATAACGCCGGACTGAAAAAAGAGAATTATCCGCAGCGTATGGTGTATGCCCATAAGGTGTGGACGAAGTACCAGCAAATTAAATCACGGCAGGCTTACGAATAGTGATTTTTATTTTTTGAAGAGTACCAGGAGGTGTTCTTCAGAAAGTGAAAAAAGAACCGCTTTCTCAGGTTTATGTATTAAAGGAATAATACATAAGCCGGGAATGCATTAACCATTGTTGCTTATAAACAGGATTATTTGAAATGACGAAAAGGACATTGCTGAGCATTCTCGTAGCGGGGGCATGTGTTGCACCGTTTATGGCTCAGGCTGCGACGTTGCAGGCGACCAGCAGCGAACCTTACACCATGAAAGCCAGCGATCTGGCGAAAAAGGAACAAGAGCTTACCAATTTCCCGCTGATGAAATCAGTGAAAGACACGATCCGCACGCTGGATAACGCCGCCGTTGAGCAGATCGAGCCAGGTAAAGCCTCTAACCCGGATAACGTGAAGCGCGTTGAAGGGATCCTGAAAGAGAGCGACTGGGAATATCTGTTCCCGCTGCGCGCGAAAGACTATAGCTACAGCAACTTCCTGAAGGCGGTGGGTAAATTCCCGGCGCTGTGCGACACCTATAAAGACGGCCGCAACAGCGAAGCGATCTGCCGTAAAGAGCTGGCAACCATGTTTGCCCACTTTGCGCAGGAAACCGGCGGCCACGAAAGCTGGCGTCCGGAAGCCGAATGGCGTCAGGCGCTGGTTTATATCCGCGAAATGGGCTGGAGCGAAGGCCAGAAGGGCGGCTATAACGGCGAATGTAACCCAAGCGTATGGCAGGGTCAGACCTGGCCTTGCGGTAAAGATAAAGACGGCGATTTCCTGAGCTACTTCGGTCGCGGCGCTAAGCAGTTGTCCTACAACTACAACTACGGCCCGTTCTCTGAAGCCATGTTCGGCGACGTAAAAGTGCTGCTCGAAAAACCCGAGCTGGTGGCTGACACCTGGCTGAACCTGGCGAGTGCAATCTTCTTCTTCGCCTATCCACAGCCGCCAAAACCAAGCATGTTGCAGGTTATCGACGGTACCTGGCAGCCAAACGATCACGATAAAGCGAACGGCCTGGTCCCTGGCTTCGGCGTGACCACCCAGATCATCAACGGCGGCGTTGAGTGCGGCGGCCCGACTGAAATTGCACAGTCTCAGAACCGTATCAAGTACTACAAAGAGTTCGCCAACTACCTGAAAGTGCCTGTTCCGGCTGACGAAGTGCTTGGCTGCGCCAACATGAAACAGTTCGATGAAGGCGGCGCCGGCTCCCTGAAAATTTACTGGGAACAGGACTGGGGATGGAGCGGTGATACGCCAGACGGTAAGACCTACTCTTGCCAGCTGGTGGGCTACCAGACGCCATTCAGCGCCTTTAAAGAGGGTGACTACACCAAGTGCGTTCAGAAGTTCTATAACGTGAACATCGTGAACGACGACGGTTCAGCGACGACCCCGGATGAAACCCCCGTCACGCCAACCCCAACGCCTTCTGAAGATGAAACGCCGGTCACGCCAACGCCTGACGAAACGCCGACCCCGGTACCGGACGAAACGCCAGCCGTGGTTAACCATGCGCCAGTGGCACAGATCGCCGGTCCAATCGGTGCGGTAGAAGCCGGTGCGCAGGTTTCCCTGAGCGCGGAAGGCTCTACTGACGAAGACGGCAACAAGCTGACCTACACCTGGCGTTCCCAGGACGGCCAGACCGTGGCGGGCGAAGATAAAGCGGTTGTCAGCTTTAACGCGCCAGAATCTGCGACTGCACAGCAGTATGAAATCAGCCTGACCGTTAGCGATGGCGAACTGAGCAGCACCACCACCTACCTGCTGAACGTGAAAGCGAAAGCGGCGACCCCATCTCAGGATGAAGGCACCTCTGGCAACTACGCGGCATGGAGTGCGAACAGCAAGTACAACGCGGGCGATATCGTGAACAACCACGGTAAACTGTTCCAGTGCAAACCGTTCCCATACAGCGGCTGGTGTAATAATGCCCCGGCATACTATGAACCAGGTGCAGGCCTGGCATGGGCTGACGCCTGGACGGCATTATAAAAAGCAAACGGCAACCTTCGGGTTGCCGTTTTAGTCTTTACTCCCTCTCCCTGTGGGAGAGGGTTAGGGTGAGGGCATCAGGCCGCACCCGTCTGATTATCGATGCAATTTCCCGTGATCCCGCAACCACGCCGCCGTGCGCACAATCCCGTCGTCGAGCGTCACAATCGGTTTATACCCCAGCTCATTCTCCGCGCGTGAAATATCCAGCGTAAAATCAAAGTTAAGCTTCGATACCCCGTAGTGCGTCAGCGCAGGCTCTTTGGCCGATTTGTTGCCAAAGCGCTCCATGCTGCGGGCGATCATATCCAGCATCGGATACGGCACGGAGCGAATGCGGCACTGGATCTGCAACTCGTCAATCAGCCGCTGCACAATGCTGCGCAGGGTGCAGGGTTCACCGTTGGTAATGTTATAGGCGCGCCCGGATACAAGATGGTCGCAGTCGGCCTGGCTTGCCAGCCACATGGCGTGAACCGCGTTCTCGTAATAGGTCATATCCACCAGCGCATCGCCGCCGCGCGGCAGCAGCACGCTTTTGTAGTGGTGCATCATCTGCGCCAGGCGCGGGATAAATACCTTGTCGTGCGGCCCGAACAGGCTCTGCGGGCGCAGGACGGTAAAGCGCGTGTGCGGGTTGGACTGCGCGAGCAGATCGATCACCTCTTCGCTGGCGGCTTTGCTGCGGGCAAACTCACAGGCAAACCGCGCCGGACGGAAATCTTCCTGAATATCACGATGGTGGTGATAATCGAAATAGAGCGAAGGGGAGGAGATATGAATAAAGTTGCGCACGCCCCAGGCGACGGCCCACTCCCCAAGACGGCGGGTGGCGCGGACGTTTGCCAGATCAAACGCTTCCTGAGTGCCCCACGGGGAGGTAAAACTGGAGCAGTGCCACAGCGTATCGATTCCGGCGAGCATCACTTTTGCCTGCGAGGAGACCAGCTCGGTCAGGTCGGCATGGACAAACTCTGCGCCCATTTTTTGCAGCAGTTTACCCATCGCCTCGTTGCGACCGGTAGCCCTGACGCTAATGCCTTTATTGCGCAGAAACTCGACCGCGTTTCGGCCCAAGCCGCTGGTCGCACCGGTAACCAGTACCTTCATATCGATCCACTGTGTTGAAAAAGAATTTCGTGCGCATTCTTCCGTGAATTACGCGCTTATGCAATGGGAAAGGTGAAAGAATAAGAGTTTTATTTAGAACTTATTTTCATGTTGTTCAGCAAGCTGCGCGATGCGTTTTGCCATCCCGCGGAAGATAAACAGGTGCGCGGGGATCATAAATAGCCAGTAGAACAGACCCGGCATTCCGTGCGGATGCCACCACGCGCGAACGTCCAGCTCCCGGTGGTCACCCTTGTCTTTCAGCGTAAAACAGAGCCGCCCCAGCCCCGGCGCTTTCATGCCAAACAGCAGCGCCAGCTGCTTTTGCGGCTCCACGATAATGACCTTCCAGCTGTCGACGCTATCGCCCACCTTCAGATAGGGATGCGCAGGGCGACCTTTCGCAAGCCGATGCCCCACCAGCAGATCCATCGCGCCGCGCGTCTGCCAGAGGATATTGCCAAAGAAGTAACGCTCTTTGCCGCCGATCTGGTTCACCACGTCCCATAACGACTCAAGGCTTGCCTGCGTTTTAACGGTGCAGCCCGCCTGCTTCGGGTAATAGCCGTATTCCGGACGCCAGCGGGCAAACGCCTGCGCGTCGTAGCCCCAGTCGCTGGAGTTCACCAGCTTCTCCTCTTCTTTCAGCGTCTGGCGTACCGCATCGTCAAAGCGGATCAGCGGCTGCGGGATCAGCGCGCGCAGCTCGCGATCGTCGGCCAGCAGATCGTGCTTCAGCCCCTGGATCAGCGCTTTTGCGGTGGTGGGCGGCACGGAGGTGATCACGTTCAAAAACCACACCGAGATCCAGCGTGTGGGGAAGGGGACGGGGATCAGCCAGCGTCGACGCCCGCTCACCCGCATAAAATGTTCAAACTGCTCCTGATAGCTCAGTACCTCCGGGCCCGCCGCCTCCAGCACGCGATGCTCTTCAGCCGGATGATTCAGCAGCTCCACCAGATAGTGCAGCAGGTTTTCCAGCGCAATCGGCGTGGTGCGCGAACGTACCCAGCGCGGCGGCGTGAGCACCGGCAGGTTGTAGACCATATCGCGCATCACCTCGAAGGCGGCAGATCCCGCGCCAACGATGATCCCGGCACGCAGTTCGGTGACTGGAATATTGGCGGTGCGCAGGGTTTCTGCGGTCAGCTGGCGCGCGCGCAGATGGTCAGACTGTTCGTGCTCGGGAGCCTGTAGCGAGCTTAAAAAAATCACCTGCTTTACAGGCGATTGCAGCAGGGCGTCGCGCACGTTCATCGCCACCTGACGCTCGTGGGCGATAAAATCGCCGCCTTCGCCCATGCTGTGAACCAGGTAGTAAAGCGTATCCACCCCGTCCAGCAGCGCGGATAAACGCTGCGGCCAGTTGAGATCCACGCTGTGACAGGTGACGTTGGGAAGCTCCAGCTTTTGCAGACGCTCAACGCTGCGTGCCGCCGCCAGAACCTGATGCCCGCGCTGACTGAGCGCCGTTGTCAGGTGCTGACCAATATACCCGCTGGCGCCAAGCACCAGAATTCGTTGCGGCACGTTACGCTCCTTATTAACGCTGTAAAAATGCCTGCCAGTGGCTAACCACCTCGGCAAGCTGCTCGCGGCTGACGTCCAGATGCATCACCAGACGCACAACCGGCGAGGCGTTGATCAGCACGCCACGCGACTTCATGAATTCACCAAGCGAAGCGGCGTGGTCGTCGCCAACGCGCACAAACAGCATGTTGGTGTCGTGACGCATCACGTCCGCGCCAATTTCACGCAGCTGCGCGGCCATCCAGGCGGCGTTGTCGTGATCCTCTTTCAGGCGCGCAACGTTGTTTTTCAGCGCGTACAGCCCGGCAGCCGCCAGAATTCCCGCCTGACGCATTCCGCCGCCGGTCATTTTACGCCAGCGGTTGGCGCGCTTGATGTAGTCCGCGTTGCCCACCAGCAGCGAGCCAACGGGCGTGCCTAAGCCTTTTGAGAGACAAATGGTGAACGAGTCGCAGTATTGCGTGATTTCTTTCAGCTCGCAGCCATACTCCACCACGGCGTTAAAGATGCGCGCGCCGTCGACGTGCAGCCCCAGATGGCGCTCGCGTGTGAACGCCCACGCCGCCTTCAGGTAGTCGCGTGGCAGCACTTTACCGTTGTGGGTGTTTTCCAGACTCAGGAGTTTTGTTCGTGCGAAGTGAATGTCGTCGGCCTTAATTTTTGCCGCGACTTTATCCAGCGGCAGGGAGCCATCCGCAGCGGCATCGATCGGCTGCGGCTGAATGCTGCCGAGCACCGCCGCGCCGCCCGCTTCGTAGAGGTAGTTATGTGCGCCCTGGCCGACGATATACTCTTCGCCGCGCTCGCAGTGGCTGAGCAGCGCCACCAGGTTCGCCTGGGTGCCAGTCGGCAGGAACAGGGCGTCTTCTTTACCGCTGAGTTCTGCGGCATAACGCTGAAGCTCGTTGACCGTCGGGTCATCGCCGTAAACGTCGTCCCCGACCGGGGCGGCCATCATCTCTTCGAGCATGGCGCGACTCGGGCGGGTAACGGTATCACTACGCAGGTCTATCATGGCAAGTCCTTAAGTTTTAAAAGGCATTGCCAGATGTTTTACCTGAGCCAGTTGGTTTTTGCCAGTTCGATCACCTCGTCGCCGCGACCGCTGATGATGGCGCGCAGCATATACAGGCTAAAGCCTTTGGCCTGCTCCAGCTTGATCTGCGGCGGGATCGCCAGCTCATCTTTGGCGACCACCACGTCGACCAGCACCGGGCCGTCGATGGAGAAGGCGCGCTGGAGCGCTTCGTCGACGTCAGAGGCTTTCTCCACGCGAATACCCGTGATGCCGCAGGCTTCGGCAATGCGGGCGAAGTTGGTGTCGTGCAGCTCGGTGCCGTCGGTCAAATAGCCCCCGGCCTTCATCTCCATCGCCACAAAGCCGAGCACGCTGTTGTTGAAGACCACGATTTTAACCGGCAGCTTCATCTGCACCACCGACAGGAAATCCCCCATCAGCATGCTGAACCCGCCGTCGCCGCACATCGCCACCACCTGACGTTCAGGCGCGGTGGCTTTCGCACCCAGCGCCTGCGGCATGGCGTTTGCCATCGAGCCGTGGTTAAACGATCCGAGCAGGCGGCGTTTGCCGTTCATTTTCAGGTAGCGCGCCGCCCAGACCGTTGGCGTGCCGACATCGCAGGTAAAGATGGCGTCGTCATCGGCGAAGTGGCTGATCTGCTGCGCCAGATATTGCGGGTGAATGGCTTTGTCGCTCGGTTTGGCGAGATCGTCCAGCCCTTTGCGCGCGTCGCGGTAGTCGCTGAGCGCTTTATCGAGGAACTTACGGTCGGTCTTCTCTTCCAGCAGCGGGAGCAGGGCGGCGAGGGTGGATTTGATATCGCCGATCAGCGCAACGTCCACCTTGCTGTGGGCACCAATGCTGCCGGGGTTAATGTCGATCTGGATGATTTTTGCGTCCGTAGGGTAGAAGGCGCGATACGGGAACTGGGTGCCGAGTAAAACGACGGTATCGGCGTTCATCAGGGTGTGAAAACCGGAGGAGAACCCGATAAGCCCGGTCATGCCCACGTCGTAAGGGTTATCGTATTCGACGTGCTCTTTCCCGCGCAGGGCGTGAACGATGGGCGCTTTAATTTTTCCGGCAAATTCCACCAGCTCTTTATGCGCGCCTGCACAGCCGCTGCCGCACATCAGGGCGATATTGCTGGAGTAGCGCAGCAGCTGCGCCAGCTTTTTCAGCTCCTCTTCAGCAGGCGTTACCACCGGCTGCGGGGCATGATACCAGTGGGTGCTGGCGCTTTCCGGCGCGGCCTGGAGCGCCACGTCGCCAGGGATCACCACCACCGAAACGCCGCGATTCAAAATCGCTTTACGCATCGCAATCGCCAGCACCTGTGGGATCTGCTCCGGGGATGAAACCAGCTCGCAATAGTGGCTGCACTCGCGGAACAGCTCCTGAGGATGGGTTTCCTGAAAATAGCCGCTGCCGATTTCTGATGACGGAATGTGCGCGGCGATGGCCAGCACCGGAACGTGGTTGCGATGGCAGTCAAACAGACCGTTAATCAAATGCAGGTTTCCCGGCCCGCACGAGCCTGCGCACACGGCAAGCTCGCCCGTCAGCTGCGCTTCTGCGCCTGCGGCAAAGGCGGCGACCTCTTCATGACGCGTCGGCATCCATTCGATGGTTTTCATTTTATTCAGGCTATCGCTTAAGCCGTTGAGGGAATCGCCGGTGACGCCCCAGATACGTTTTACGCCAGCCTGTTCAAGCGTTTTCGCGATGTATGCCGCTACGGTTTGTTTCATGGTTGTCCATCTCCGATTTGTGATAACGCTTACAAGCTTAGATGAAAGTCCCCGTATTGCCCGTTTTACCCCTCTGATAAATGGCGCTTTTCATTCTCAACTATTCGGCATAATCTGGTGAAACCTCGGGTAAAAACAGGAATAATTTCAAATGGTTAAATCAATGTTAATTGCTGTTAATAAAAAGCTAGCGTGCGACGATCTTGGCAAACTCTTGTTACGACTTGCCGTCGGCGGACTGATGCTGTTTCACGGATTACACAAGCTTTTCGGCGGCGTGGGGTTTATCAGCGGAATGCTGGTGGCAAAAGGATTACCGGGCTTTATTGCCTACGGCGTATTGATCGGTGAAGTGGTGGCACCCATCCTGATTATCGTCGGCCTCTTCACCCGCCCGGCGGCGCTGGTGCTGGCCTTCACGATGGTCGTGGCGTGGCTGATGGTGGGAACCGGCAAAACCTTCGCGCTGGACGCGGTCGGCGCATGGGCCATCGAAAGCCTGGTCTATTTCTTTATTGGCTCGCTCGCCGTGGCGTTTTTAGGCGCAGGCCGTTACGCGCTGGGCAAAGATCCTGCGTGGCGATAGGGCAAAAAAGCCCGGTGGCGCTAATGCTTACCGGGCCTACGGCCTGCATGAACAATGTAGGCCGGGTAAACGCAGTGCCACCCGGCAACAGGCGACATCACGCCAGAACAAGATCCCCCTGCGGATGACAGGAGCACGCCAGCACGTAACCGTCGGCGATTTCCGCATCCGTTAGCGTCATGGTGCTGGTCACGGTGTAGTCACCGGAGACCACTTTCGTTTTACAGCATCCGCAGACGCCCGCGCGGCAGGCCGCCACGACCGGCACCTTGTTGCTTTCCAGCGCTTCCAGCAGCGTGGTCCCGACGCGACCAAAGAAGGTCTGCGCGGGCTGCATTTTGGTGAACTTAATCCCGCTGGTCGCCGCTTCCGCCACGGGGGTGAAAAACTTCTCTTTGTAGAAGCGGGTCACGCCGAGCGCTTTTACTTCCTGCTCCACGATATCCATATACGGCGCCGGGCCGCAGGTCATCACCGTGCGTGAGGCGATATCCGGCACGCTTTGCAGCAGCTCGCGGCTCAGGCGACCGGAGACAAAACCGTGCGTTGCGTTGTGCTCCGCCACCAGCGTCACCGGATACTTGCGCCATTCGTCGGCAAAGATCACATCTTCCGGTGAACGCACGCTGAAAATTACCTGCACGTCCGCCTGGGGGCGGTTTTTAGCCAGCCAGCGACGCATCGACATCACCGGGGTCACGCCGCAGCCCGCCGCCAGCAGCAGGAACTTATCGTCAGTCTTGTCATCACAGGTGAAATCACCCTGCGCGTCAGACAGCCAGATATAGTCCCCGCGCTTCACGTCGCGCGTCAGCCACTGGGAGCCCGCACCGTCATCAATGCGGCGGACGGTGAGCGTAATGTACTCGCTCACGCCGGGCGTTGAGGAGATCGTATAGGCGCGCAGGGTCTCCGCCGAGTTGCGCACGCTGACCAGCGCATACTGGCCCGCGCGGTACGGATAATAGTCATGGCACAGCAGCGACAGCGTCCACACATCCGGCGTTTCCTGATGGATGTGGTGAACCTGCATCCGCCACGGACATTGTGAGGTTGGCATCGTCATGAATAGCTCCTTACGCGCTCAGCAGCTGCTGCATATCTTCTTCAACGGTGGTCACGGAACGCAGACCAAACTTCTCGTTCAGCACGGCGAGCAGGTCAGGCGTCAGGAAGCCAGGCGCGGTCGGGCCGGTAACGATGTTGGTCACGCCGAGCGAGAGCAGGGTCAACAGGATCACAATCGCTTTCTGCTCGAACCAGGAGAGCACCAGAGAGAGCGGCAGGTCGTTCACGCCGCAGCCCAGTTTTTCGGCCAGGGTGACGGCCAGAATGATGGCGGAGTAGGCGTCGTTACACTGACCCGCATCCACCAGACGCGGCAGACCTTCGATGTCGCCGAAGTCGAGCTTGTTGAAACGGTATTTACCGCAGGCCAGGGTCAGGATCAGGCAATCCTGCGGCACGCTTGTGGCGAAATCGGTGAAGTAGTTACGCTCGCCGCGCGCGCCGTCGCAGCCGCCGATCAGGAAGATGTGGCGCAGTTTTTCACGGCTCACCAGATCAATCAGGGAATCCGCCGCGCCGAGCAGCGTTTCACGACCAAAACCAACGGTAATGAGATGCGGGATCTCGCTGTACGGGAAGCCCGCCATCTGCTGCGCCTGGGCAATTACCGGACCGAAATCGTCGCCTTCGAGGTGGCTCACGCCCGGCCAGCCGACGATGCTGCGGGTCCAGATACGATCGTCATACGCGCCCACGGTCGGGTCGATGATGCAGTTAGAGGTCATCACAATCGGGCCAGGGAAGCGGGCGAACTCAACCTGCTGGTTCTGCCAGCCGCTGCCGTAGTTTCCGATCAGATGTTTGAATTTACGCAGTTCAGGATAGCCGTGCGCGGGCAGCATTTCGCCGTGGGTATAAACGTTAACGCCGGTGCCTTCGGTCTGCTTCAGCAGGTTATAGAGATCTTTCAGGTCGTGACCGGAAATCAGGATGCACTTGCCTTCGGTCGCCTTCACGTTCACCTGCGTCGGGGTCGGGTGGCCGTAGGTGCTGGTTTCACCTGCATCCAGGATGCTCATCACCCTGAAGTTCATCTGGCCGATTTCCATTGAGCACTCGAGCAGCGCGTTCATGTCGGAAGGCCAAGTGCCGAGCCACGCCATGATTTTGTGGTACTGGGTGTAGATGTCGTTGTCGTACTGACCCAGCACGTGCGCGTGTTCCATATAGGCCGCCGCGCCTTTCAGGCCGTACAGGCACAGCAGGCGCAGGCCGAGAATGTTCTCGCCAATCGCCGCTTTGTCTTTATTCGGGGTAAATTCTGCCGCCTGGCGCTGTAAATCGCCCAGATCGTCGCTCACCAGCTGAAGTTCCGCCATTGGGTTATCAACGCGCGCGCCGGCATCGGCGTTCAGACACTGGGCTTTCAGCGCTTCGCGCAGGGCGATGGCTTCGCGGGCGTAACCGACGATGCGCGGGGAGTCGAAGTTAACGTTGGTCAGCGTAGAGAAGAAGGCGCGCGGCGCGAAGCTGTCAACGTAGTGGTCAATAATCCCGTATTCGCGAGCCTTAAATGCCCAGGCGGAAAGCCCCTGCAAGGCGGCAATCAGCAGATCCTGGAGATCTGAAGTCTCTGCCGTTTTGCCGCACATCCCCTGCGCGTAAGAGCAGCCGTTGCCTGCCGGGGTACGGATAGTTTGTTCACATTGCACACAGAACATAGTCACACCTGTTAAAGTTATATTTAAAATACATGTTTAAGGTTATGCCTGTGACTACACGGAGAAAAGTGCTTTCTGCTACAAACTAAAGGGAGATTGATTTAGCGCAATTTTGGCGGCAGGAGCCCTACCGCCAGCGGGGTATTATGCGGAGAAAAACGCCATCATAATCGGCACCAGCAGGCTTAAAATAAAGCCGTGGACGATAGCGGCGGGCACCATTTCAAGGCCGCCTGAACGCTGTAGCACCGGTAGGGTGAAGTCCATCGAGGTGGCGCCGCACAGCCCCAGCGCGGTAGAACGGCTGCGCTGCACCAGCCCCGGGATCAGCATAATCGCCAGCAGCTCGCGCCCCAGATCGTTAAAGAAGGCCGCGCTGCCAATCACCGGGCCGAACGATTCCGTCATCAAAATACCGGACAGGGAATACCAGCCAAAACCGGACGCCATCGCCAGCCCGGTTTTCAGCGGCAGGTCGAGAATAAAGGCGTTAATTACGCCGGCCACCATTGAGCTGGCGACCACCACCACGGCAACGATCATTCCCCGACGATTAAGGACAATCTGCTTCAGCGTCATGCCATTGTTTCGCAGCTGAATACCGATCAGGAACAGCAGGAAGATCAGGGTATATTCGCTCGCTTCTGTCGCGTGCTGCAAAAATGCCCAACCGGTCAGTCCCAGTAGAAAACCGAGTACCACCACGCCGCACAGTTTTAATGACTCCAGCGCCATCGCAATACGCGAGGGGAGTTTTTCCTGATGATGATGATTTTTCCACGGAATAGTGCGTTCGAGCCACAACAGTGCGGCAATATTGCACAGCATAATAACCACAATAGTGACCGCAGAATAATGCAGGATGGCCAATAAATTGGACGCCAGATTATCCAGAAACGCCAGGCTAATCCCCATAAAGAAAAGAATGACGTAAACAATCCAGCTGAGAAAACGATTGATGAGTCTTAATGCAGATTCACGACGCAGTGGAATAAGGTAGCCCACGATCAGGGGCAGCAGAATAATGAGGAGTCCTGAAAACATGAACAGCCGTTCCTTTTGAGTATCTGTTAAGCGCCCAAGACACTACCCAATAAAGGCTGTCAGGTAAAGCGACATAAAAAAGCCGGGTGGCGGCTACGCCTTACCCGGCTAGTATGTACAGCCCTCTCCCACAGGGAGAGGAGGGAAAATCGTTAATCGCGTTTTTCCAGCAGGGTGCGGTAAAGCACGCCGCCCAGAATACCGCCGATAATTGGCATCACCCAGAACAGCCACAGCTGCTGCAATGCCCAGCCGCCCTGGAAGATAGCCACCGCGGTGCTACGCGCCGGGTTAACGGAGGTATTGGTGACAGGGATAGAGATCAGGTGAATAAGGGTCAGCGCCAGGCCGATAGCAATAGGCGCAAAGCCTGCCGGGGCGTGTTTGTCGGTTGCGCCGTGGATCACCAGCAGGAAGCCTGCGGTCAGCACAATTTCAATCACGATAGCAGAGAGCATGGAATAACCGCCGGGGGAGTGCTCGCCGAAGCCGTTTGATGCAAACCCGCTGGCCGCTGCGTCAAATCCTGCTTTACCGCTGGCAATCACATACAGAATGCCCGCTGCAATAATGCCGCCCACAACCTGCGCAATAATATAGCCAATGACCTCTTTAGCCGGGAAACGACCGCCAGCCCATAAGCCTAACGTTACCGCCGGGTTAAAATGGCCGCCGGAAATATGGCCGACGGCAAACGCCATTGTTAATACCGTTAAACCAAATGCCAGAGCGACACCGGCAAAACCAATACCGAGCTCCGGGAACGCTGCCGCTAAAACGGCGCTGCCGCAACCACCAAATACCAGCCAGAATGTACCAAAACATTCGGCCGCTAATTTTCTAAACATAACCACCTCAATCATAAAATTCCGCACGCGTCCTGCGCACGGGCTTTATCGCCATAAAGGGATGACGACTCAAAGAGCCATTATTTTAAAAACCAATAACATCCCTTCGCCACTTAAATAAATTCGATAAATTTGATTTAAGGCAATGTGATGTCATTCCTTGTTCAGACCGGAGGTAAAAAAAGCATAGTCCAGTTTGCGGACGCGAGTATCTTGTTCAATATCGGTTATTTCAAACGAAACTTAGGCTCTGAATTCTTAATTTATCGTCTGGCCTCGGAATTTTCGTGGTGTCTCCCGGTGTTATGTCGTGCCGCCTCCCGCTATACTCCTGATAACTTGAAGGAAAAAGTGGCCATTGCGCGGGGGATTTATGCTTCTCGAACGTGTGGAAATTGTCGGATTTCGCGGTATCAACCGCCTGTCGCTGATGCTTGAGCAGAACAACGTTCTGATAGGCGAAAACGCCTGGGGTAAGTCCAGCCTGCTGGATGCGCTGACCCTTTTATTATCACCCGAAGATGACCTGTACCACTTTGTGCGCGACGACTTCTGGTTTCCGCCGGGAGATGTCCAGGGGCGTGAAAAACACCTGCACATTATTCTCACCTTTCGCGAGGCCGAGCCCGGGCGTCACCGGGTGCGCCGTTTCCGCCCCATGTCGCCGTGCTGGGTGCCCTGCGAAGACGACTATCACCGCATCTTCTACCGTCTGGAAGGGGAGCTGGGCGACAACGACAGCGTACTGACCCTGCGCGAGTTTCTCGATGAAAAGGGCAACCCGATCGCGCTGGAGAACATCGACGAGCTGGCATCCCATCTTATCCGCCTCTCCCCGGTGCTGCGCCTGCGCGACGCCCGCTTTATGCGCCGCATCCGTAACGGCACGGTGCCCACCGCGCCGGATGTTGAAGTCACCGCGCGCGAGCTGGATTTCCTCGCCCGCGAGCTGGTTTCCCGTCCGCAAAATTTAACCGACGGCCAGATCCGCCAGGGGCTGTCGGCCATGGTACAACTGCTTGAGCACTACTTTTCCGAGCAGGGCACGTCGCAGTCCCGGCACCGTCTGATGCGCCGCCGTTCCCACGATGAACAGCGAAGCTGGCGCTATCTCGACATCATCAACAGGATGATCGACAAGCCCGGCGGGCGCAGCCATCGGGTGATCCTGCTGGGGTTATTTTCCACGCTGTTGCAGGCCAAAGGCACCGTCCGGCTGGATCGGGATGCGCGCCCGCTGCTGCTGGTGGAAGATCCCGAAACCCGCCTGCACCCCATTATGCTTTCCGTGGCCTGGCATCTGCTGAATTTGCTGCCCCTGCAACGGATCGCTACCACCAACTCAGGTGAACTGCTCTCGTTAACGCCCGTCGAGTATGTCTGTCGGCTGGTGCGTGAATCGTCGCGCGTGACCGCCTATCGGCTGGGGCCGGGCGGACTAAGCGCGGAAGATGGGCGTCGCATTGCCTTTCATATCCGCTTTAACCGCGCCTCGTCGCTCTTTGCCCGCTGCTGGCTGCTGGTGGAGGGGGAAACCGAAACCTGGGTCATCAACGAGCTGGCGCGCCAGTGCGGACACCATTTTGACGCCGAGGGGATCAAGGTCATCGAGTTCGCGCAGTCGGGATTAAAACCGCTGATCAAATTCGCGCGCCGGATGGGCATCGAGTGGCACGTGCTGGTAGACGGCGACGAGGCGGGCAAGAAATATGCCTCAACGGTGCGCGGTCTGCTGAACAACGTGCGGGAAGAGGAGCGGGACCATTTGACCACGCTTCCGGCGATGGATATGGAACACTTTATGTATCGCCATGGATTTGACGACGTTTTCCACCGCGTGGCGATGATCCCCGTGGATGTGCCGATGAACATGCGCCGGGTGATCGCCAAAGCCATTCATCGTTCGTCGAAACCCGATCTCGCGATAGAAGTGGCCACGGAAGCGGCGCGACGGGGCGTGGAGTCCGTGCCGGGGCTGCTGCGCAAAATGTTCTCCCGCGTGCTGTGGCTGGCGCGCGGGAGGGCCGATTAGCTGCGGGTGGCGAGGGTAGTCTGGTTTGCCAGGCTATCCAGCAGCTCATAGCGACGGCGATATTCGGAGCGTTTTTTGCTCGCGATCTCTTCCATCGGCTTGCGCGGCATGGTCAGCGGTAACGCAAAGTTGCCGTTGTCCTGCTTTTCACCGCCGATAGAGAGCCAGAAGCTGTCGTAATCCGCCAGCAGTTTTCCCTCTTTTTTCTTGCGATAGCGCCAGCTGCGGTAGATGTGGGTGCCGTTACTCACCGCAACGATTTGCTCCACCGGGAAAGCGCTTCCCAGCGTCATGGCGGTCTCAACCAGCAGGCGTTTCGGGAACAGGCCGTGGCAGGCTTTGGTCGCCCCCTGGATCAGCTCGTGCGGGACGTGCGCTTTTGCCCCTTGCAGGCCGCCGATAAACAGCGTCGATTTACCTTCAAACTGGCACAGCGTAAAGGTCATTTCAGCCAGCACAACGTTCTGACGATCGCAAAAGGCGAGCGTCGCCTCACCTTCTTTATCGAGGAAGGCGTCGGCGCACAGGCGGATAGTGTACTGCTGCTCATCTTTGCCGGTCAGGGTCGCAAGAATAACGCCCGGCTTCGAAAGATAGCCGTTCAGCAGCGTCGCCGGAAGCTGACGGCTCATGGTCTGGTAGTGCCAGTTGAGCGAGTCGAGCGCCTGCTGGCGCGGCATATTCACCGTCAGCCACGGGCGATGCAGGCGGCACGGCAGGCCCGGCTGCACCTGAAGCATTTGCAGCAGACGCGGCTGTTTTGCCAGCTGGGTCAGCAGGCGCGCGGTGCTGAAAGGCGTCGCCAGCGAACGTAACATGAACTTACGTCGATAAGAGGGGTTTTGCCACGCAAGCCCCGGCGTGAGTTTGCCGAAGGCCAGGTTTGTGAAAAGCTGCCAGCCGGATTTTGGCTGCGGCTGGTGGGAATAGGGCGTGTCGACGATGGAAGACATGATAGTTCTCGCTTCTTTTGGCTGATCTTTATTTCAACAGGCGATTTATCAACATCTCGTAAACAATTTATGACGATTACAGGAAACAGGGCTTTCGTTGAGGAGTGGTTTAGATAGAATCAACCGTTATGATTGCCAGAACATTTATTTGGAATTTTTATGAAGCTTAAGGGAAAACGCAGAAAGCTGTTTCTGCTGCTGGCGGTAGTGGTGTTAGTGGGCGGATTCTGGCTGTGGCAGGTGCTGAACGCGCCGGTGCCGCAGTATCAAACCCTGATCGTCCGTCCGGGTGAACTGCAACAGAACGTTCTGGCGACGGGGAAACTTGACGCCCTGCGTAAGGTTGACGTGGGCGCGCAGGTCAGCGGTCAGCTGAAAACGCTGTCGGTCGAAATCGGCGACAAGGTCAAGAAAGGCCAGCTGCTGGGGGTTATCGATCCCGAGCAGGCGGAAAACCAGATCCGCGAAGTGGAGGCGACCCTGATGGAGCTGCGCGCCCAGCGTGCGCAGGCGCAGGCGGAGCGCAACCTTGCTCAGGTGACGCTGACCCGTCAGCAGGCGCTGGCGAAAACCCAGGCGATCTCGAAGCAGGATCTGGATACCGCGGCAACCCAGCTGGCGGTCAAACAGGCGCAGATCGGCACCATCGATGCGCAAATCAAGCGTAATCAGGCCTCGCTGGATACGGCGAAAACCAACCTTGACTACACGCGCATCGTGGCGCCGATGGCCGGGGAAGTGACCCAGATCACCACCCTTCAGGGCCAGACGGTGATTGCCGCACAGCAGGCGCCGAACATCCTGACGCTGGCGGATATGAGCACCATGCTGGTGAAAGCCCAGGTGTCCGAAGCCGACGTCATTCACCTGAAACCGGGGCAAAACGCCTGGTTTACCGTGCTCGGCGATCCGCAAACCCGCTATGAAGGCGTGCTGAAAGACATTCTGCCCACGCCGGAAAAGGTCAACGACGCTATCTTCTATTACGCGCGTTTCGAAGTGCCTAACCCGCAGGGCGTGCTGCGTCTGGACATGACCGCGCAGGTCCACATCCAGCTGACGGGCGTGAAAAACGTGCTCACCATTCCGCTCTCCGCATTAGGGGAATCGGCCGGTGACGGGCGCTACAAGGTTAAAGTGCTGCGCAACGGCGAAACCCGCGAGCGTGAGGTCTCGATTGGCGCGCGCAACGACACCGACGTGGTGATCGCTAAAGGGCTGGAAGAGGGCGAAGAGGTGGTCATCGGCGAAAGCCTGCCCGGAGCCGCTAAATGACGGCCCTGCTTGAGCTGAATAACATTCGCCGCAGCTATCCGTCAGGCGACGGTCCGGTTGAGGTGCTCAAGGGGATCACCCTGAGCGTGCAGGCGGGCGAGATGGTGGCGATTGTCGGCGCCTCGGGTTCCGGTAAATCGACCCTGATGAACATTCTCGGCTGCCTGGATAAACCCACCAGCGGCAGCTACCGGGTGGCGGGAACGGACGTTTCGACGCTGGACGGCGACGCGCTGGCGAAGCTTCGCCGCGAGCACTTCGGCTTTATCTTCCAGCGTTACCATCTGCTTTCTCACCTGAGCGCGGCGCAGAACGTCGAGGTTCCGGCGGTCTATGCGGGCGTGGAGCGCAAACAGCGCCTTGAGCGCGCCCAGGCGCTGTTAACCCGTCTGGGGCTGGCGGAACGCGTGGACTATCAGCCTTCGCAGCTTTCCGGCGGCCAGCAGCAGCGCGTCAGTATTGCCCGCGCGCTGATGAACGGCGGGCAGGTGATTTTGGCGGATGAACCCACCGGGGCGCTCGACAGCCATTCGGGCGAAGAGGTCATGGCGATCCTGCACCAGCTGCGCGAACAGGGGCACACGGTCATTATCGTCACCCACGACCCGCTGGTGGCGGCCCAGGCTGAACGGATAATCGAGATCCACGACGGCGAGCTGGTCAGCAACCCGCCAGCGAAACTGGCCGCCGCGCAGCCCCTCAAACAGACCTTGCCGCAAAGTTCCGGCTGGGGGCAGTTTGCCAGCGGCTTTCGTGAAGCGCTGACCATGGCCTGGCTGGCGATGGCGGCCAACAAAATGCGCACCCTGCTGACCATGCTCGGCATCATCATCGGCATCGCCTCGGTGGTGTCCATTGTGGTGGTGGGCGATGCGGCGAAACAGATGGTGCTGGCGGATATTCGCGCCATCGGCACCAACACCATCGACGTCTATCCCGGCAAAGATTTCGGCGACGACGAGCCGCAGTATCAGCAGGCGCTGAAATATGACGATCTGGTGGCTATCCAGCGCCAGCCCTGGGTCAATTCCGCTACGCCTGCGGTGTCGCAAAACCTGCGCCTTCGCTACGGCAATATTGACGTTGCGGCGAGCGCGAACGGGGTCAGCGGCGACTACTTTAACGTCTACGGCATGACCTTCAGCCAGGGGGCGACCTTCAACGCCGAACAGCTGGCGGGCAGGGCGCAGGTGGTGGTGCTGGACGCTAACTCGCGCAGGCAGCTGTTCCCGAATAAGACCAACGTGGTGGGCGAAGTGGTTCTGGTGGGCAACATGCCTGCAACGGTGATTGGCGTGGCGGAAGAGAAGCAGTCGATGTTTGGCAGCAGCAAGATCCTGCGCGTCTGGCTGCCCTACACCACGATTTCCGGGCGGATCATGGGGCAGTCCTGGCTGAACTCCATCACCGTTCGCGTCAAAGAGGGCTACGACAGCGCACAGGCGGAGCAGCAGCTGGAGCGATTGCTCACCCTGCGCCACGGGAAGAAGGATTTCTTCACCTGGAATATGGACGGCCTCTTGAAAACGGCGGAAAAGACCACACGTACTTTACAGCTCTTCCTGACGCTGGTGGCGGTGATTTCGTTAGTCGTCGGCGGGATTGGGGTGATGAATATCATGCTGGTGTCGGTCACGGAACGCACGCGGGAGATTGGCATCCGTATGGCGGTGGGCGCCAGAGCAAGCGACGTGTTGCAGCAGTTTTTAATTGAAGCGGTGCTGGTGTGTCTGGTGGGGGGCGCGATGGGGATAGCCCTGTCGATGATGATCGCCTTTGCCCTGCGGCTCTTTTTACCCGGCTGGGAAATCGGCTTCTCGCCGGTGGCGATCCTCACCGCATTTTTGTGTTCGACCTTTACCGGCATCCTGTTTGGCTGGCTCCCGGCACGCAATGCCGCGCGGCTGGATCCGGTCGATGCGCTGGCGCGGGAATAACCCCAAAATAAAAATGCCAGCCGATCGGGCTGGCATTTTGACTGCGGGATGTACACAATGAATCAGAGGGCTACGCAACCACTTCTGCTTCGATGGGCACGATAACGCTGGCATGATTGCCCTTCGGCCCCTGGTGAACATCGAACCGGACAGACTGCCCGGCCTTAAGCGTTCTGTAACCATCCATCTGAATGGTGGAGTAGTGAGCGAAGATATCCTCGCCGCCGCCTTCAGGGCAGATGAAACCAAACCCTTTGGCGTTGTTGAACCACTTAACAGTACCCATTTCCATGCTTCGACATCCTTCGTAAATCTTATAAATTAAGATGGAATGAACCGGTGGTGGAGTGGGGGCTGTTCAAAACCTCGCCATCTCACGCTTGTACAATTTAGATAAACGAAAGAAGCCGTCAAGCGTTTGGCGCTGGAGTTGGGACAATAATCAACCAAAATTTGAAGCAGTTAACGCTATTGCAACGGTTTGTGACGGACATCGCGGATGACAGTAATAGATGATTGTTATCTAACATCTGAGGTAGATTCAAAGTGATTATGCAAAATGGGTAAGAGTAAAGACTGGCTAGATTTTGACCAGCTGGTGGAAGATGAAGTGCGCGACGCGCTAAAACCGCCATCCATGTATAAAGTTATGTTAATGAACGATGATTACACGCCGATGGAATTTGTTATTGACGTGCTACAAAAGTTCTTTTCTTATGATGTAGAACGTGCAACGCAACTGATGCTTACCGTTCATTATCGAGGCAAAGCGATCTGCGGCATCTTTACTGCCGAAGTCGCCGAAACCAAAGTGGCGATGGTGAACGACTATGCAAGGGAGAACGAGCATCCGTTGCTGTGTACGCTGGAAAAGGCCTGATAAGGCATAAAATTGGGGGAGGTGCCTATGCTCAATCAAGAACTGGAACTCAGTTTAAACATGGCTTTCGCCAGAGCGCGTGAGCACCGACATGAGTTTATGACCGTCGAGCACCTGCTGCTCGCACTGCTTAGCAACCCGTCCGCCCGAGAAGCGCTGGAAGCCTGCTCCGTGGATCTGGTCGCGCTTCGTCAGGAACTCGAAGCCTTCATCGAACAAACCACACCGGTGCTGCCTGCCAGTGAAGAAGAGCGCGACACGCAGCCGACGCTCAGCTTCCAGCGTGTATTACAGCGCGCGGTATTCCATGTCCAGTCATCCGGTCGCAGCGAAGTGACCGGCGCAAACGTACTGGTCGCCATCTTCAGCGAGCAGGAGTCACAGGCTGCCTATCTGCTGCGCAAACACGAAGTCAGCCGACTCGACGTGGTCAACTTCATCTCTCACGGAACGCGAAAAGACGAGTCTAACCAGGCTTCGGATTCCAGCAATCAGGTCAATAACAATGAAGAGCAAGCAGGCGGGGAGGATCGTATGGAAAACTTCACCACCAACCTTAATCAGCTTGCTCGCGTGGGCGGTATCGATCCGCTGATTGGCCGCGATAAAGAGCTGGAGCGCGCGATCCAGGTGCTGTGCCGTCGCCGCAAGAATAACCCGCTGCTGGTGGGTGAATCGGGCGTGGGTAAAACCGCGATTGCCGAAGGCCTTGCCTGGCGTATCGTGCAGGGCGACGTGCCGGAAGTGATTGCCGATTGCACCATCTACTCGCTGGATATCGGCTCTCTGCTGGCGGGCACCAAATACCGTGGCGATTTCGAAAAACGCTTCAAGGCGCTGCTGAAACAGCTGGAGCAGGACACCAACAGTATTCTGTTCATCGATGAAATCCACACCATCATCGGGGCAGGTGCCGCGTCCGGCGGCCAGGTGGATGCCGCAAACCTGATTAAACCGCTGCTCTCCAGCGGCAAGATCCGCGTGATGGGCTCCACGACCTACCAGGAGTTCAGCAATATCTTCGAGAAAGATCGCGCGCTGGCGCGTCGTTTCCAGAAAATCGATGTGACCGAACCGTCCGTCGACGAAACGGTGCAGATCATTAACGGCCTGAAAACCAAGTACGAAGCGCACCACGACGTGCGTTACACCGCGAAAGCGGTGCGTGCGGCGGTGGAGCTGGCGGTGAAATACATCAACGATCGTCATCTGCCGGATAAGGCGATTGACGTTATTGATGAAGCGGGCGCGCGCGCGCGTCTGATGCCGGCCAGCAAGCGTAAGAAAACCGTTAACGTGGCGGATATCGAGTCCGTGGTGGCCCGTATCGCGCGTATCCCTGAGAAGAGCGTTTCTCAGAGCGACCGCGACACGCTGCGCACGCTGGGCAATCGCCTGAAAATGCTGGTCTTTGGCCAGGATAAAGCCATCGAGGCCTTAACCGAGGCAATCAAGATGGCGCGCGCCGGACTGGGGCATGACCACAAGCCTGTCGGCTCCTTCCTGTTCGCCGGGCCAACCGGTGTCGGGAAAACCGAGGTCACGGTTCAGCTCTCCAAAGCGCTCGGCATTGAGCTGCTGCGTTTTGATATGTCCGAGTATATGGAGCGCCACACCGTCAGCCGACTGATCGGTGCGCCTCCGGGATACGTGGGCTTTGACCAGGGCGGCCTGCTCACCGACGCGGTGATCAAGCATCCGCACGCGGTACTGCTGCTCGATGAAATCGAGAAGGCACACCCGGACGTGTTCAACATCCTGCTTCAGGTGATGGACAACGGGACGCTGACCGATAACAACGGGCGCAAGGCGGACTTCCGCAACGTGGTGCTGGTGATGACCACCAACGCCGGGGTACGTGAAACCGAGCGTAAATCCATCGGCCTGATCCACCAGGATAACAGCACCGATGCGATGGAAGAGATCAAAAAGATCTTTACGCCGGAGTTCCGTAACCGTCTGGACAACATTATCTGGTTCGATCATCTCTCTACCGAGGTGATCCATCAGGTGGTGGATAAGTTCATCGTCGAGTTGCAGGTTCAGCTGGATCAGAAAGGCGTGTCGCTGGAAGTCAGCCAGGAGGCCCGCAACTGGCTGGCCGAGAAAGGCTACGACCGTGCGATGGGTGCGCGTCCGATGGCGCGCGTGATTCAGGACAACCTGAAAAAACCGCTGGCGAACGAGCTGCTGTTTGGCTCGCTGGTAGACGGCGGTCAGGTAACGGTAGCGCTGGATCAGGCGAAGAACGAACTGACGTACGATTTCCAGAGCGCGGCGAAGCATAAGCCGGAAGCGGCTCACTGAGTTAAACGTTAGTTTTAAAAACCGGGCAAATGCCCGGTTTTTTTATGCCTGCTCAGAATTAAAGCCACAAATAAAAAAAGGCCGGGATAATCCCGACCTTTTAAATATTCATCTGCCATTACAGGCGAAAACAATTAGCGACTACGGAAGACAATGCGGCCTTTGCTCAGGTCGTACGGGGTCAGTTCAACAGTCACTTTGTCGCCCGTTAAAATGCGGATATAGTTTTTGCGCATTTTACCGGAGATGTGCGCAGTTACCACGTGACCGTTTTCCAGTTCTACGCGAAACATGGTGTTAGGCAACGTATCAAGTACGGTACCCTGCATTTCAATATTGTCTTCTTTGGCCATCTAATCCTCTGGGGTATCACTACCAAGTTTTGAATCGGCAAGATAATGCCGAAATTCCTCAATTAAGTAAAGAATTGCGCGTTTAAAACGCAGCAAAACAGTTTCGGCGCATTGCCCAAGCGTCACGGTTTAACCGCACGAGAAGCGCATTCGTAAAGGGGAAACGACTAGAAAACGTCAGGACGTTATCTGAAGCGAAGAAATCCCAAACGGCGGCGGGGCAACAGGCAGAAGCTACTCTGCGGCGTAATTATAACACCCTCATAAAAAATATGCGGTAAAACATTTAGGCATTGGGCATAAAGAGCGTTCTGGGTATCCAAAAGTCGCGCGGGAGCTTCTCCTGACGACAACGCTCCAGATGGCTGATGTAGTCACGCCGGGCGATTTCAACTGCCCCAAGCGAGGCGGTGTGCTCGTTAAGAACCTGACAATCCAGCAGCTGGCCGCCACGAGCGGCGAATTCCTGACAAAAAACCAGCAGCGCGGTTTTTGACGCGTTAACCGCGCGGGAGAACATTGATTCACCGCAGAACAGCGCGCCTTGCGCCACGCCGTACATGCCGCCGACCAGTTCGCTCTTGTCCCACACCTCTATGGAGTGCGCGTATCCAAGCTCATGCAGCTGGTGGTAAGCGGTGATGATATCGCGGGTGATCCAGGTGCCTTCATGACGATCGCCAGCGCACCCTTCAATGACCCGATCAAACGCGTGATTGAGCGTCACGCGGTAGGGGGATTTGCTGTGAAAACGCTTCATGCTGCGGCTCAGGTGAAACTGCGTCGGCCACAACACGGCGCGGGGATCGGGCGACCACCATAAGATCGGATCGCCGGGTGAAAACCAGGGGAAGATGCCGCGCTGGTAAGCCATCAACAGCCGGGCAGGGCTGAGGTCGCCGCCCAGCGCCAGCAGCCCGTTAGGCTCACGCAGCGCCCCCTCCGGGGAAGGGAACGCAATATTATGACGAGAAAGCTGGACCAGGCGCATGACAGCAAAACTCCAGTACGCGAGTAAGGAACGCTACAAATATAGTCTACAGACGCTGTTTAAACTGGTAGTAGCGACCTTGTTTCGCTAACAGTTCTGCGTGACTACCTTGCTCAATAATGTGTCCATTGTCCATCACAATTATCTTGTCGAAATTCGCCAGCCCGCGCAGGCGGTGCGTCACCATCAGCACCGTTTTACCGGCCATTACGTTCGCCAGTAAATCAAGGATTTGGCTCTCGGTGGTCGCGTCCAGTCCTTCCGTCGGTTCGTCCAGCAGCATCAGCGGCGCGTCATGCAAGAGGGCGCGCGCGATCGCCAGGCGGCGGAGTTCCCCCCCCGACAGCTGACGCCCCCCTTCACCGAGCCAGCTGTTCAGCCCGTCATCCTCAAGCAGCTTGTGCAGCCCGACCTGTTCGAGCACGGCGCAAAGCGCGTCATCGCTCGCCTGCGGTTTGGCGAGCAGCAGGTTATCCCGAAGCGTAGCGCTAAACAGATGCACGCGCTGCGGTACAACGCTGACCGTTTTACGCAACGCCTGCTCGCTAAAGGCGTTCAGCGGCGTGTCGTTGAAGACGATTTCACCCTGCTGGGGATCCCATGCGCGGGTTAACAGCTGTAAAAGCGTGGATTTCCCGCAGCCCGTGCGGCCCAGGATCGCAACGCGCTGGCCAGCAGAAACCGAAAGCGTGATCCCATCCAGCGCGTTTTGCGCCTGCTTGTCATAGGCAAACACCACGTTGCGGAGCGACAGTGAAACCTGCTCAGGCACGGGCGTTTGCGTTTCAGAGAACTTCACCTCGGGCTCTTGCTCAGCAATCTGTGTGATGCGTAAAGCCGACGCGATAACCTGTCCGAGATGCTGGAATGCCCCGGTCACGGGGGCCAGCGCTTCAAACGCGGCCAGCGCGCAGAAGACAAACAGCGCAATAAGCGCGCCGGGCTGGGTATCCCCCCCCACGCCGCCAGAGGCCATCCAGAGCATTGCGATGACGGCAAATCCGCCGATCAGCATCATCAGCGCCTGTGAAAACGCCGTCAGCTCAGACTGTCTGCGCTGGGCTTCATGCCAGTTCAGCTCGGTACTTTCCATACGGGCGCGGTAACGCTGGCTGGCACCGAAAATGGTGAGTTCAGCCTGGCCCTGTAGCCACGAGGTCAACTGCTGACGATACTCCCCGCGCAGACGCGTGAGGTTTTCCCCGGTCGGCTTACCGGCACGGTAAAACAGCGGTGGCAGCAGGAAAAGCGTCAGCAGCATGATGCCGCCGAGGGTAAGTGCAATCGTCACATCGAGCATACACAGCCCGAGCGTGACCACCACAATGACGACAAACGCCCCGGTGAGCGGCGAAATGACGCGCAGATAAAGGTGATCCAGCGTATCAACATCCGCAACAACACGGTTAAGCAGTTCACCCTGACGAAAACGCGCCAGCCCGGCAGGGGAGAGGGGCAGCAGTTTGCTGAAGGTGTAAATACGCAGGTGCTGAAGCACGCGGAACGTCGCATCGTGGCTGACCAGACGCTCAAAATAACGCCCGGCGGTACGGGTTATCGCCGCACCGCGTACGCCAGCGGCCGGGAGCATATAGTTAAAGCTGTACAACCCGGCGGTGCCAACCACAGCCGAAGCCGATAAAAACCAGCCCGAAAGCGTCAGTAACCCAATGCTGGCAAGCAGCGTGATGATGGCCAGCACAATGCCTAGCGTCAGCATCCACTTGTGGCGTTTATAAAGGGCAAGATAAGGCAGCAGGGCGCGCATCAGATGTCCTCCTGACGACTGGCCAGCAGGGAGGCAAACGGCCCCTGCGCGGCAACGAGAGAGGCGTAATCGCCTTGCTCGACAATATGACCATTCTCCATGACCCAAATCCGATCCCAGTCGGCGATCCCTTGGAGCTGGTGGGTCACCATCAGCGTGGTTTGCTTCAGCGAGGCGGCGTTCAGCGCATCCATCACGCGTTGTTCGCTGTGGGCATCCAGGCTTGCGGCGGGTTCATCCAGCAGCATGAGCTGACACGGGTTAAGCAGGGCGCGCGCCACGGCAACACGCTGGGCCTGGCCGACGGATAAACCTGCCGCCTGGTCGCCTACGACGGTATCCACGCCCTGTGGAAGCAGCGGTAAAAACTCGCTAACCCAGGCGCGGTCAAGCACCGATTGCAGCTCGTCGTCGCGGGCATTAGGGCGGGCAAGCAGCACGTTTTCACGAAGGGTAGCAGCAGGCAGCTGCGGGTTTTGACCCACCCAGCTGAGCTGCTTACGCCACGCGTCCGGATCAAGCTCGCGCAGTTCAACGTTGCTGATGCGCAGGCTGCCGGTATAGGCCATAAAGCCGGACAGGGCGTTAAGCAGCGAGCTTTTGCCCGAACCGCTGGTCCCGACCAGAACGACGCGCTGTCCCGCTTCCAGCCTGAAGTTCAGCGGCCCCGCCAGCACCTTGCCTTCGGGCGATACCACAGAGAAATCGACGGCTTCAACGGTGACGGGTTCGTTAGTGTTCAGCGTCACGTCGCCGCGTTCCGGATGGGCGAGCGGCGTTTCAAGGAAGGTTTTCAGGCTGTCGGCAGCGCCAACGGCCTGCGCCTTCGCATGATAGAAGGTTCCCAGATCGCGCAGCGGCTGGAAGAACTCCGGCGCCAGTACCAGGGCCAGGAACCCTGCCGACAGCGTGACGCCTGTGCCGTAATGGCCGAAATCAAGTTCACCCAGATAGGAAAAACCAAAGTAAACCGCCACGACCGCAATCGACAGCGAGGTAAAGAATTCGAGCACGCCGGAGGAGAGGAAGGCCAGACGCAATACTTCCATCGTGCGCTGGCGGAAATCCTGCGAGGCGAGGCGAATATTTTCGGTTTCAGCCTCACCGCGTCCGAAGATACGTAAGGTTTCCATCCCGCGAAGGCGGTCGAGGAAATGCCCGCTCAGGCGGCCCAGCGCCAGGAAGTTACGGCGATTCGCATCCGCTGCGCCCATACCCACCATCGCCATAAACAGCGGAATGAGCGGGGCAGTGCAGAGCAGGATCAGCGCCGCAACCCAGTTTGACGGGAAAATCGTGGCAACAATCAGAAGCGGCACGCACACGGCCAGCGCCATCTGCGGAATATAGCGGGCATAATAATCATGCATATCATCGATTTGTTCGAGGATAAGCGTGGCCCAGCTCCCGGCAGGCTTCCCCTGGATCCAGGCCGGACCGGCCTCGTGCAGGCGGTCAAGAACCTGACGGCGGACTTCATAGCGAATGTGCTGTCCGGCGTGAAACCCTACGCGCTCGCGCAGCCAGACGACCCAGGCGCGCAGGATGAAAATCAGGATCATTACGATAAACGGCAGCAGAAGCGCTTCGCGCGGGATGTTCTCCATGATCATATGATTGAGAATGCGGGCCAGCAGCCATGCCTGGGCAACAATCAACAGACCGCTGATAAGCCCCAGAAGACGGGAAATATTCAGCCAGCGGCGGGAAAGAACGCTTTGCTGTTTCAGCCAGCGTGTTAACTCTTGTTGACGGGTTTTTTCCATTGCGTACTTTGCAGGTGACGTTATTAGAATTGGGCTGCGCAATGGTACAACGGGGAGACAATAAAGGCGACTTATCGCCGCCTTAATTTACGTTTGTTACTGACTTGTAAAGATTATTTACTTTGCTCGGCCAGTCCGTCCAGATAGCGCTCAGCATCCAGCGCGGCCATACAGCCGGTGCCTGCGGAGGTGATCGCCTGACGATAAATGTGGTCCATCACGTCACCGGCAGCGAAAACGCCAGGAATGCTGGTCTGGGTCGCGTTGCCGTGAATACCGGACTGCACCTTAATGTAGCCGTTTTCCAGCTCCAGCTGACCGTCAAAGATAGCGGTGTTCGGGCTGTGACCGATAGCCACGAACAGACCCGCCACTTCCAGTGATTCCACGTTGTCGGTGTTCTGGGTATCGCGAAGACGCAGACCCGCAACGCCCATCTGATCGCCCGTCACCTCTTCCAGCGTGCGGTTGGTGTGCAGCACGATGTTGCCGCTCGCCACTTTATCCATCAGACGTTTGATCAGGATCTTCTCCGCACGGAAGGTATCGCGACGGTGAATCAGGTGAACTTCAGACGCGATGTTCGCCAGATAGAGCGCCTCTTCTACTGCCGTGTTGCCGCCGCCAATTACCGCCACTTTCTGGTTACGGTAGAAGAAACCATCGCAGGTTGCGCAGGCAGAAACGCCGCGGCCCTTGAACGCTTCTTCAGACGGCAGGCCGAGATAACGCGCGGAGGCACCGGTGGCGATAATCAGCGCGTCGCAGGTGTATTCGCCGCTGTCGCCCGTCAGACGGAACGGACGGTTTTGCAGGTCAACCTTATTAATGTGGTCGAAGAGAATTTCGGTTTCGAATTTGGCCGCATGTTCATGCATACGTTCCATCAGCAGCGGCCCGGTCAGGTCGTTTGGATCCCCTGGCCAGTTTTCGACTTCGGTGGTGGTGGTCAGCTGACCGCCTTTTTCCATGCCGGTAATCAGTACCGGATGCAGATTAGCGCGTGCAGCATAGACCGCCGCGGTATATCCCGCAGGTCCAGAACCAAGAATTAGCAGCTTACTGTGTTTGGCCGTGCCCATGAGATCCCCATTGTTGTTGGCAGACATTGGGCTGGATTGTAGGGAATTTGTTGCCGTAAAAAAAGAGCGCAGCAGTTTTGATATCAATATGTGCAATAGACACGGGCGATGGATTAGGCGTTTTAGCATAACGCTTTCTACTGAAAACCGGTTGTTTATAAGGCAATAAAATGAGGATTTACGACCTGCCGTAATGAATATCTGGCATGTTGTACTAAAAAACGATGTTTTGCTTTGACAATCCCCTGCGCTTTTGCGAAAACATTCAAGGAAGAAAAAAAACGCATTACGCGTGTGCCGCATAGGTATGCACGTAAATGCCATTTTTACCGGGTCAGTGAAATCTACGCATGGCGTGGACAGACGCCATACGTGATGTCGGTGACTGCCTTTCGGCAACGGTCTTCTTACCATCGAACCCGAGTCCGCATCGCGTAAATTACATAAACAGTCGATGCGATGAATAACGGGTACAGGCTCTGAACAGTGATGTGCACAGGGTCCAGGCAGGAGTAGGGAAGGAATACAGAGAGACAATAATAATGGTAGATAGCAAGAAGCGCCCTGGCAAAGATCTCGACCGTATCGATCGTAACATTCTTAATGAATTGCAAAAGGATGGGCGTATTTCCAACGTCGAGCTTTCAAAACGTGTGGGACTTTCCCCGACGCCATGCCTTGAGCGTGTGCGCCGACTGGAAAGACAGGGTTTTATTCAGGGCTATACGGCTCTGCTGAACCCGCATTATCTGGATGCCTCACTTCTGGTATTTGTTGAGATTACTCTGAATCGTGGTGCGCCAGATGTGTTTGAGCAATTTAACGCCGCTGTACAAAAACTTGAAGAAATTCAAGAGTGTCATCTGGTTTCCGGCGATTTCGACTACCTGTTGAAAACCCGTGTGCCTGATATGTCCGCCTACCGTAAGCTGCTGGGTGAAACCCTGCTGCGTCTGCCAGGCGTGAACGACACCCGTACTTATGTGGTGATGGAAGAGGTCAAACAGAGCAATCGTCTGGTTATTAAGACGCGCTAACACGGAACAGGTGCAAAATCAGCGTAGTTTGATTACACTCCTGTTAATCCATACAGCAACAGTGCCGGGGATACCCGGCGCTGTTGTCCGTTTTAGCAAACAGGCAGGAAATGCCTGATACCTGGAGAGCCTTTCTTGAGCCAGGAATATACTGAAGACAAAGAAGTCACATTATCGAAGCTAAGCAGCGGACGTCGGCTCCTTGAGGCGTTGCTGATTGTTATTGCCCTTTTTGCCGTCTGGCTGATGGCAGCCTTACTCAGTTTCAATCCCTCAGATCCCAGCTGGTCACAAACCGCATGGCATGAGCCTATCCATAATTTAGGCGGCGTTCCCGGCGCCTGGCTTGCGGACACTCTCTTTTTCATTTTCGGTGTGATGGCCTACACCATTCCCGTCATTATTATTGGCGGATGCTGGTTCGCCTGGCGACATCGACAAAACGATGACTACATCGATTACTTTGCGGTTTCGCTGCGTCTGATAGGCGCGCTGGCGCTGATCCTCACGTCATGCGGCCTGGCGGCGATTAACGCCGATGATATCTGGTACTTCGCCTCGGGTGGGGTGATCGGCAGCCTGCTGAGTTCCGCGTTGCAGCCGATGCTGCACAGCAGCGGCGGCACGCTGACGCTGCTCTGCATCTGGGCTGCTGGCCTGACGCTGTTCACCGGCTGGTCATGGGTGAGTATCGCCGAGAAGATCGGCAGCTTTATCCTTACGCTTTTAACCTTCGCCAGCAATCGTACCCGTCGCGATGACACCTGGGTCGATGAAGACGAGTATGAGGACGAATACGAAGACGACGACGAAGCCCCCGTGCAGCGTCGTGAATCCCGTCGTGCTCGCATTCTGCGCGGTGCGCTGGCACGCCGTCAGCGTGTAGCCGAGAAATTCGCCAACCCGCTTGGGCGCAAAACCGATGCCGCGCTCTTCTCGGGCAAACGCATGGACGAAGAGGAACAGGTGGAATACCGCGCGGCCGGTGCCTCCGTGGATCCTGATGATGTCCTCTTCTCCGGTAACCGCGCGATGCCGGGCGATTTCGACGAATACGATCCGCTGTTAAACGGTCATTCGGTCACCGAACCGGTTGCCGCCGCCGCTGCTGCTACAACGGCAGCCCAGGTTTATGCCGCGCCCGCTGAAGCGGTAATGCCTTCTGCGCAGGTGCCCGCACCGGAGTCTGCTATCCAGCAGCCTCAGGTCGACTGGCAGACCGCGCCTGGCGTGCATACGCCGGAGCCTGTTATTGCCCCTGAACCGGAAAGCTACGTGCCGGTGCAGCAGGAACAATGGCAGCAGCCTTATCAGCCGGAGCCTGCGTACGAACCGCAGAGCCATCCACAGTACGAGCAACCGGTCGCACAGCCGTATCAGGAATATGTTCCTGAGCCCGTTGAACCGGAGCAGCCGTACGTAGAGCCTGAACCAGAAGTGGTCGAGGAAACGAAAGCGACGCGTCCTCCAATGTATTACTTCGAAGAGGTGGAAGAGCGCCGTGCCCGCGAGCGCGAGCAGCTTGCTGCCTGGTATCAGCCCGTACCGGAGCCGGTGCAGGAACCTGTTATCAAAACGCCTTCTGTGTCTGTTCCGCCTGTTGATCCCACACCGGCCGTGGCGCCTGTGGCTGAAAGCGTGAAGCAGGCGACGGCTGCGGCAGCCGCAGCGGCACCGGTCTTTAGCCTCGCCACCAGCGGTGCGCCGCGCCCTCAGGTAAAAGAAGGGATTGGCCCAACGCTACCGCGCCCTAATCGCGTTCGCGTGCCGACGCGCCGCGAGCTTGCCTCCTACGGCATCAAGCTGCCTTCCCAGCGTATGGCAGAGGAGAAGGCGCGTGAGGCCGGGTATGAGGACGAGGCGGAAGAACTTCATCAGGATGAACTCGCTCGCCAGTTTGCGGCGCAACAGCAGCAACGCTATGGCGAAGAGCAGCATCATGACGTTCAGCTGCATCATGCTCAGGTTGATGAAGACGACGCGGCCGAGGCCGAGCTGGCCCGTCAGTTCGCGGCAACGCAGCAGCAGCGCTATTCCGGTGAGCAGCCTGCGGGCGCAAGCCCGTTCTCGCTGTCTGATTTCGAATTCTCGCCAATGAAAGATCTGGTTGATGATGGCCCAAGCGAGCCGTTATTCACCCCGAGCGTGATGCCGGAAGCGGAACCCGTTCGTCAGCAGCCAGCGCCTCAGGCCTACGCACAGCCACAGCAGCAACAGCCTGTTCAGCAGACTTACGCGCAACCGCAGCAGCCTCAACAGCCGCCGCAGTTCCAGCAGCCACCGGCTCAGCCGCAGGAAAGCCTTATCCACCCGCTGCTGATGCGAAATGGTGACAGCCGTCCGCTTCAGCGACCAAGCACGCCGCTGCCGTCGCTGGATCTGCTAACGCCGCCGCCGTCAGAAGTCGAGCCGGTAGATACTTTTGCGCTGGAGCAAATGGCGCGTCTGGTTGAAGCCCGTCTGGCCGATTTCCGTATTAAAGCGGATGTTGTGAACTACTCTCCAGGTCCGGTAATCACGCGTTTCGAGCTGAACCTTGCGCCGGGCGTAAAAGCCGCGCGTATTTCAAACCTGTCCCGTGACCTGGCGCGTTCCCTGTCTACGGTAGCGGTGCGTGTGGTAGAGGTCATTCCTGGCAAACCTTATGTCGGCCTCGAGCTGCCGAATAAGAAACGCCAGACCGTCTACCTGCGTGAAGTGCTGGATAACGCCAAGTTCCGCGAAAATCCATCCCCGCTTACCGTGGTGCTGGGTAAGGATATTGCAGGCGACCCTGTGGTTGCCGATCTCGCGAAAATGCCGCACCTGCTGGTTGCGGGTACGACCGGCTCAGGTAAATCGGTCGGCGTGAACGCCATGATCCTGAGTATGCTCTATAAAGCACAGCCGGAAGATGTGCGTTTCATCATGATCGACCCGAAAATGCTGGAACTCTCCGTCTACGAAGGTATCCCGCATCTGCTTACGGAAGTGGTTACCGACATGAAAGATGCTGCCAACGCCCTGCGCTGGAGCGTCAACGAGATGGAGCGTCGCTATAAGCTGATGTCGGCGCTTGGCGTGCGTAACCTTGCCGGTTATAACGAGAAAATTGCCGAAGCGGTGCGTATGGGGCGTCCGATTCCGGATCCTTACTGGAAGCCGGGTGACAGCATGGATGCCCAGCATCCGGTACTGGAAAAACTGCCTTACATCGTTGTGCTGGTGGATGAATTCGCCGACCTGATGATGACCGTTGGTAAGAAGGTTGAAGAGCTGATTGCGCGTCTGGCACAGAAAGCCCGTGCGGCAGGTATTCACCTTGTGCTGGCGACGCAGCGTCCGTCTGTGGACGTTATTACCGGCCTGATTAAAGCGAACATCCCTACCCGTATCGCCTTTACCGTATCGAGCAAAATTGACTCCCGTACTATTCTCGACCAGGGCGGTGCAGAGTCGCTGCTGGGGATGGGTGATATGCTCTACTCCGGCCCGAACTCAACTTCGCCGGTGCGTGTTCACGGTGCGTTTGTTCGCGATGAAGAAGTTCACGCAGTCGTTCAGGACTGGAAAGCGCGCGGTCGTCCACAGTACGTCGACGGCATCACCAGCGACACCGAAAGCGAAGGTGGCGGCGGTGGGTTTGACGGTGGCGAAGAGCTGGATCCGTTATTCGATCAGGCGGTTAACTTTGTCACTGAAAAACGTAAAGCGTCCATTTCCGGCGTTCAGCGTCAGTTCCGTATCGGCTATAACCGTGCGGCGCGCATCATTGAGCAGATGGAAGCCCAGGGTATCGTGAGCGAACAAGGTCATAACGGTAACCGCGAAGTGCTTGCGCCACCGCCGTTTGAATAACCTTTCAGCGATTGCAAAGTTGGGTAAAACAACAAAAATTAAGCATTTTCTTCTGTCGCCTGCCTTCGGGCAGGTCCAGAATAGAAAACGGAACCCCCATATTGGGACGACGTATTTTAAGGAATAACAATGAAAAAATTCGCCATCGCCTGTGCATTACTGACCAGCTTTGTTGCCAGCAGCGTCTGGGCTGATGCAGCCAGCGACCTTAAAAGCCGACTGGATAAAGTAAGCAGCTTCCACGCGAGCTTCACGCAGAAAGTGACCGACGGTAGCGGCAACGCGGTGCAGGAAGGTCAGGGGGATTTGTGGGTTAAACGCCCAAATCTGTTTAACTGGCACATGACGCAGCCGGATGAAAGCATCCTGGTGTCTGACGGTAAAACGCTGTGGTTCTTCAACCCGTTCGTTGAGCAGGCCACTGCGACCTGGCTGAAAGATGCCACCAGCAACACTCCGTTTATGCTGATTGCCCGCAACCAGTCCAGCGACTGGCAGCAGTACAACATCAAACAAAACGGTGATGAATTTGTCCTGACGCCGAAGAGCGGCAACGGCAATCTGAAGCAGTTCACCATCAACGTGAGCAGCAACGGGACCATTAATCAGTTCGGTGCGGTTGAGCAAGACGACCAGCGCAGCAGCTATCAGCTGAAGACTCAGCAAAACGGCGCCGTTGACGCATCGAAATTCACCTTTACCCCGCCGCAGGGCGTAACGGTGGACGACCAACGTAAGTAAGAGGCGTGAGTGAGCAACCTGTCGCTCGATTTTTCAGATAACGCGTTTCAACCTCTGGCCGCTCGTATGCGGCCAGAAAATTTAGCGCAGTACATCGGTCAGCAACATCTGCTGGCTGCGGGTAAGCCCTTGCCGCGCGCCATTGAGGCCGGGCATCTGCACTCCATGATCCTTTGGGGGCCACCCGGTACCGGTAAAACCACCCTTGCCGAAGTCATTGCCCGCTACGCGAATGCCGACGTAGAACGTATTTCAGCGGTGACGTCGGGCGTAAAGGAGATCCGCGAAGCGATTGAACGTGCGCGTCAGAATCGCAATGCCGGACGCCGAACCATCCTGTTCGTTGATGAAGTCCACCGTTTCAATAAGAGCCAGCAGGATGCCTTCCTGCCGCATATTGAAGACGGCACGATCTTTTTTATCGGTGCGACGACCGAAAATCCCTCTTTTGAACTCAATTCCGCACTGCTGTCCCGCGCGCGCGTGTACTTACTCAAATCGCTGACCACTGAGGATATCGAAAAGGTCCTCACTCAGGCGATGGAGGATAAGGCGCGGGGATACGGTGGGCAGGATATCGTTCTGCCGGACGAAACCCGTCTTGCCATTGCCGAACTGGTGAATGGCGATGCGCGTCGGGCGCTTAACACGCTGGAAATGATGGCCGACATGGCTGAAATTGATGCGTCGGGCAAGCGGGTGCTGAAACCGGAACTGCTCACCGAGATTGCCGGGGAGCGGAGCGCGCGCTTTGATAACAAAGGCGACCGCTTTTACGACCTGATCTCCGCGCTGCACAAATCCGTTCGCGGCAGCGCACCCGATGCCGCACTCTACTGGTATGCGCGCATCATCAGCGCGGGTGGCGACCCTCTGTACGTCGCGCGCCGCTGTCTGGCGATTGCGTCAGAAGACGTAGGCAATGCCGATCCGCGCGCGATGCAGGTGGCAATTTCTGCCTGGGATTGTTTTACCCGCGTGGGGCCGGCGGAGGGCGAGCGAGCTATCGCTCAGGCGATTGTCTACCTGGCCTGTGCGCCAAAAAGTAACGCTGTTTATACCGCCTTTAAAGCGGCGATGGCCGATGCGCGTGAACGCCCGGATTACGACGTACCGGTCCACTTGCGTAATGCGCCGACCAAACTGATGAAAGAGATGGGCTATGGGCAGGAATATCGCTATGCCCATGATGAGCCCAACGCCTACGCCGCCGGGGAGGAGTATTTCCCGCAGGAAATGGCACAAACTCGCTATTATCACCCGACAAACAGAGGTCTTGAGGGCAAGATTGGTGAAAAGCTCACCTGGCTTGCCGGACAGGATCAAAATAGCCCTATAAAACGCTATCGTTAGCGCGATCGTTGCGGTAATGTTTGCAATTGTATCTTTGTGGCCGCAGGCTGTGGCCACATTTCCTATTTAATTCGATAAGCACAGGATAAGCATGCTCGATCCCAATCTGCTGCGTAATGAGCCAGACGCAGTCGCTGAAAAACTGGCACGCCGGGGCTTTAAGCTGGATGTAGATAAGCTGCGCGCTCTTGAAGAGCGTCGTAAAGTTTTGCAGGTACAAACTGAAAATCTGCAAGCAGAGCGTAACTCTCGATCGAAATCCATCGGCCAGGCGAAAGCGCGCGGGGAAGACATCGAGCCATTACGCCTGGAAGTGAACAAGCTGGGTGAAGAGCTGGATCAGGCGAAAGCGGATCTGGATGTGCTTCAGGCTGAAATTCGTGATATCGCCCAGGCGATCCCGAACATCCCTGACGACAGCGTTCCTGTCGGTAAAGACGAAAACGACAACGTTGAAGTTAAACGCTGGGGCACGCCTCGTGAGTTCGACTTTGAAGTTCGCGATCACGTCACCCTGGGTGAAATGCATTCAGGTCTGGACTTTGCCGCTGCGGTTAAGCTGACCGGCTCTCGCTTTGTGGTTATGAAAGGCCAGATTGCTCATCTGCACCGCGCCCTGGCGCAGTTCATGCTGGATTTGCACACCGAGCAGCACGGCTACAGCGAAACCTACGTCCCGTATCTGGTAAACCACGATACGCTGTACGGTACCGGTCAGCTGCCGAAATTTGCCGGCGATCTGTTCCACACTCGTCCTCTGGATGAAGAAGCAGACAGCAGCAACTACGCGCTGATCCCAACGGCTGAAGTGCCGCTGACCAACCTCGTTCGTGATGAAATCATCGACGAAGACGATCTGCCAATTAAGCTGACCGCGCATTCTCCATGCTTCCGTTCTGAAGCCGGTTCTTATGGTCGCGACACCCGTGGTCTGATCCGTATGCACCAGTTCGACAAAGTTGAAATGGTGCAGATTGTCCGTCCTGAAGAGTCCATGGACGCGCTGGAAGAGATGACCGGCCACGCTGAAAAAGTGCTGGAGCTGCTGGGTCTGCCGTACCGTCGTATGGCGCTTTGCACTGGTGATATGGGCTTTGGTGCCTGCAAAACCTACGATCTCGAAGTCTGGGTTCCTGCGCAGAACACCTACCGCGAAATCTCCTCGTGCTCCAACGTCTGGGATTTCCAGGCTCGCCGCATGCAGGCGCGCTGCCGCAGCAAATCTGACAAGAAGACCCGTCTGGTCCACACCCTGAACGGTTCCGGTCTGGCTGTGGGTCGTACGCTGGTTGCCGTGCTGGAAAACTACCAGCAGGCAGACGGTCGTATTGAGATCCCGGAAGTGCTGCGTCCTTACATGAAAGGTCAGCAGTACATCGGCTAATAGTTTGCCCTAAAACAAAAAAAGCGCCTTTGGGCGCTTTTTTTATGCCTCTGCTTTGACACGAGGCAATAACTCCTCCCTCCAAAGTAGTAATACTCCCCGAACGAAAGTCAGCATAAAAGACCAGAAACGAAGTAATTCGTTATATATAAAACTACATAGCAGCCTGTGCCGCCTCTCTTTTCTTTGTGAGCAACCAAAGTGAGTCTTTATGAAAATCAAAGCGCCTGAAGCATTAATGGCTGCCGAGGTCACTCGCCGTGGGTTGATGAAAACCACGGCAATTGGCGGACTGGCCGTTGCCAGCAGCGCGTTCACTTTACCTTTTTCACGTCTGGCATCGGCGGCGGACGCGCTGTCCCCGGCCACGGCCCCGGAAAACGTAGTGTGGAGCGCCTGTACGGTAAACTGTGGGAGTCGTTGCCCGCTGCGTATGCATGTGGTGGATGGCGAGATCAAATATGTCGAAACCGATAATACCGGGGACGATAGCTACGAAGGGTTACACCAGGTTCGCGCCTGTCTGCGTGGCCGCTCTATGCGCCGCCGCGTCTATAACCCGGATCGCCTCAAGTATCCAATGAAGCGCGTCGGCAAGCGTGGGGAAGGAAAGTTCGAGCGTATCAGCTGGGACGAAGCCTACGAGATCATCTCCACCAACATGCAGCGGCTGATCAAAGAGTACGGTAACGAGTCTATCTACCTCAACTACGGTACAGGTACGCTGGGCGGCACCATGACCCGCTCATGGCCGCCGGGAAAAACGCTGGTTGCCCGTCTGATGAACTGCTGCGGCGGTTATCTGAATCACTACGGCGATTACTCTTCCGCACAGATTGCCGAGGGCCTGAATTACACCTACGGCGGCTGGGCAGACGGCAACAGCCCGTCCGATATCGAAAACAGTAAGCTGGTGGTGCTGTTCGGTAACAACCCTGGCGAAACCCGCATGAGCGGCGGCGGGGTGACTTACTATCTTGAACAGGCGCGTGCGAAATCCAACGCGCGGATGATCATTATCGATCCGCGTTACACCGATACCGGTGCCGGACGCGAAGACGAGTGGATCCCAATCCGTCCGGGCACCGATGCCGCGCTGGTAAATGCTCTGGCGTGGGTGATGATCACCGAAAACCTCGTTGACCAACCTTTCCTCGATAAATACTGCGTCGGCTATGACGAGAAAACCCTGCCGGCCAGCGCGCCTGCAAACGGGCACTACAAGGCCTATATCCTCGGTCAGGGCAGCGATGGCGTGGCGAAAACGCCGGAGTGGGCATCAACCATCACCGGGATCCCTGTCGAGCGTATCGTTCAGCTGGCGCGTGAAATTGGCTCGGCAAAACCGGCCTATATCAGCCAGGGCTGGGGACCGCAGCGCCACGCTAACGGTGAAATTGCGACGCGTTCGATTTCCATGCTCTCCATTCTGACCGGCAACGTGGGGATCCACGGCGGTAACAGCGGCGCGCGTGAAGGGTCGTATTCCCTGCCGTTTGAGCGTATGCCGACGCTGGACAACCCGGTTCAGACCAGCATCTCCATGTTTATGTGGACCGACGCCATCGAGCGCGGCCCGGAAATGACCGCTCTGCGCGATGGCGTGCGCGGTAAAGATAAGCTGGATGTGCCGATCAAGATGATCTGGAACTATGCCGGTAACTGCCTCATCAACCAGCACTCCGAAATCAACCGCACCCATGAGATCCTCCAGGACGACAAGAAGTGCGAGATGATTGTGGTAATTGATTGCCACATGACCTCGTCGGCGAAATATGCCGACATCCTGTTGCCGGACTGCACCGCGTCCGAGCAGATGGACTTCGCGCTGGATGCCTCCTGCGGCAACATGTCCTACGTAATCTTTACTGACCAGGCCATCAAACCACGCTTCGAGTGCAAAACCATCTATGAGATGACCACCGAGCTGGCGAAGCGTCTTGGGGTTGAACAGCAGTTTACCGAAGGGCGTACCCAGGAAGAGTGGATGCGCCATCTGCATGAACTTTCCCGCGAGAAGATCCCCGGTCTGCCTGATTTCGATACTTTCCGCAAGCAGGGTATTTACAAACAGCGCGATCCGGAAGGGCACCATGTTGCCTATAAAGCCTTCCGTGAGGATCCGCACGCCAATCCGCTGACCACCCCGTCGGGCAAAATCGAAATTTACTCCGAAGCGCTGGCGAAAATCGCGGCGACCTGGGAGCTGCCGGAAGGGGATGTTATCGATCCGCTGCCAATCTACACGCCGGGCTTCGAAAACTACAACGATCCGCTGGCGGCGAAATTCCCGCTGCAATTGACCGGTTTCCACTACAAGGCGCGCGTTCACTCCACCTACGGCAACGTCGACGTGCTGAAAGCCTCGTGTCGTCAGGAGATGTGGATCAACCCGATGGATGCGAAAGCGCGCGGCATTGCCAATGGCGATCGCGTACGCATCTTCAACGGCCGTGGCGAAGTGCATATCGAAGCCAAAGTCACACCGCGCATGATGCCTGGCGTTGTCGCGCTGGGGGAAGGGGCCTGGTATAACCCGGATGCAAACCGCATCGACCAGGCAGGCAGCATTAACGTGCTGACCACACAGCGTCCGTCGCCGCTGGCGAAGGGCAACCCGTCCCACACGAACCTCGTTCAGGTTGAGAAGGTGTAAGGAGTAACCGATGACAACCCAGTATGGATTTTTTATTGATTCCAGCCGCTGCACCGGTTGCAAAACCTGCGAACTGGCCTGCAAGGACTACAAAGATTTAACCCCCGACGTCAGCTTCCGCCGTATTTATGAATACGCGGGCGGCGACTGGCAGGAGGACAACGGCGTCTGGCATCAGAACGTCTTCGCCTATTACCTGTCGATTGCCTGCAACCACTGCGAAGATCCGGCCTGTACCAAGGTCTGCCCGAGCGGGGCGATGCACAAGCGCGACGACGGCTTTGTGGTGGTGAACGAAGATGTCTGTATCGGCTGCCGCTACTGCCACATGGCCTGCCCGTACGGTGCGCCGCAGTACAACGAAGCCAAAGGGCACATGACCAAGTGTGACGGCTGCCACTCCCGCGTGGCCGACGGCAAAAAGCCGATCTGCGTCGAGTCCTGCCCGCTGCGCGCGCTGGACTTCGGCCCGATTGAGGAGCTGCGTAAAAAACACGGTCAGCTGGCGGCGGTTGCGCCGCTGCCGTCCGCGCACTTCACCAAACCGAGCATTGTGATTAAACCTAATGCCAACAGCCGCCCGACAGGGGACACCACCGGCTACCTGGCAAACCCGAAGGAGGTGTGAGATGGGAAGTGGATGGCATGAATGGCCGCTGATGATCTTCACGGTCTTCGGGCAGTGCGTGGCGGGTGGTTTTATTGTGCTCGCGCTGGCGCTGTTAAAGGGCAATCTGAACGCCGAGCAGCAGCAGCGTGTCGTGCTGAGCATGTTTGGCCTGTGGGTGCTGATGGGGATTAGCTTTATCGCTTCAACGCTGCACCTTGGTTCGCCGATGCGCGCCTTTAACTCGCTGAACCGCGTGGGTGCCTCTTCGCTCAGCAATGAAATTGCCAGCGGCGCAATTTTCTTTGCCGTCGGCGGTCTTGGCTGGCTGCTGGCTGCACTGAAAAAATTACCTGCGGGTCTGCGCGGTATCTGGCTGATCGTCACGATGGTGCTGGGCGTGGTCTTCGTGTGGATGATGGTGCGCGTTTATAACACCATCGACACCGTCCCGACCTGGTACAGCGTCTGGACGCCAATGAGCTTCTTCCTGACGATGTTTATCGGCGGGCCGCTGCTGGGCTTCCTGCTGCTGCGCGTAGCGGGCGTGAACGGCTGGGCGATGCGTCTGCTGCCGGTGGTTTCCATGCTGGCGCTGCTGGTGAGCGCGGTCGTCGCGCTGATGCAGGGGGCAGAGCTTGCCACTATTCACAGCTCCATTCAGCAGGCGTCTGCGCTGGTACCTGACTACGGCTCGCTGATGGCCTGGCGCGTGGTGCTCCTGACGGCGGCGCTGGCGTGCTGGGTTGTGCCTCAGGTGAAGGGTTATCAGCCCGCGCTGCCGCTGCTGTCCCTGGCCTTTGTGCTGGTGCTGGCAGGTGAGTTGATTGGTCGCGGAGTGTTCTACGGCCTGCATATGACGGTTGGTATGGCTATCGCCAGTTAATACCGTTATTTGTTATATAAAGCCGGGACTTAGTGCCCGGCTTTCTTTTTTTGAATCATGAAATTTTTCGACTGTCGTCCGGCCTATATTTTTCCCTTAAATAAACAAAAACAATCAGATAATAAATATTGGTAGCAGGCGTTGCATTAGCAGGATTAGTTTTTTAAATCGACGCTGTACATATCGTGCTTGCCGCGTAAATCGGTGGATTGACTTTGTTTTTGCCAGTGGCATGATGCGCACGAAATCTGAACTTCCTCACGGTTTTTAATCCATGACCACTTATACCCGGCCAGTGCTCCTGTTGCTCTGTGGCCTGCTTCTGCTGACCCTGGCGATCGCAGTGTTAAATACGCTCGTCCCGCTGTGGCTCGCCCATGAAAACTTACCGACCTGGCAGGTGGGTATGGTTAGCTCGTCCTTTTTTACCGGGAACCTGCTGGGCACGTTATTAACCGGTAGCCTGATTAAGCGCGCGGGCTTTAACCGCAGCTATTATCTTGCCTCGCTGATTTTCGCCGTGGGATGCGCGGGGCTGGGCCTGATGGTCGGCTTCTGGAGCTGGATGCTGTGGCGCTTCATTGCGGGCGTAGGCTGCGCGATGATCTGGGTAGTCGTGGAAAGCGCGCTGATGTGCAGCGGCACGTCACGCAACCGCGGCCGTCTGCTGGCGGCCTATATGATGGTTTACTACGTGGGTACCGTGCTGGGCCAGCTGATGGTCAGCAAGCTGCCAACCGACCTCATGAGCGTCCTACCGTGGGTGACGGGCATGGTGCTGGCTGCGATTTTGCCGCTGCTGTTCACGCGTATCGTGAACCAGCAGAGCGAGCATCAGGAAGCGACCCACGTCTGGCCGATGCTGAGACTGCCTCAGGCGCGCCTCGGCGTTAACGGCTGCATTATTTCGGGTATCGTGCTGGGCTCGCTCTACGGGCTGATGCCGCTTTATCTGAACCATCAGGGCGTGAGCGATTCCGGTATCGGCTTCTGGATGGCGGTGATGGTCAGCGCGGGGATTGTCGGTCAGTGGCCGATTGGCCGTCTGGCGGATCGCTTTGGTCGTCTGCTGGTCCTGCGCGTGCAGGTGTTTGTGGTAATTATGGGCTGCGTGGCCATGCTCAGCAACGCAGCGATGGCGCCAGCGCTGTTTATTCTGGGCGCGGCGGGTTTTACGCTTTATCCGGTGGCGATGGCCTGGGCCTGTGAGAAAGTGGAACACCATCAGCTGGTGGCGATGAACCAGGCGCTGTTGCTGAGCTACACCATCGGCAGTTTACTTGGGCCGACGTTTACCGCGATGCTGATGCAGAACTATTCCGACAATCTGCTGTTTATCATGATTGCCAGCGTGTCGTTTATTTATCTCCTGATGCTGCTGCGTAAAGCGGGTGAACATCCAACCCCGGTTGCGCACGCCTGATTAAATAAAAGCCTGTCGATGACAGGCTTTTTTGTCTCCGTCACAACTAAGAGTTTTACTTATTGTTTGTTTATTGCGCCGGGCGATAATTCAGGTGAGTCCTACCACTATAAGGCAGCCATCATGTCTATTCGTCGTTTATCCACTGCCGCACTGGCAGTAGTGTTGTCTTTAACCTTTGCAACGGCTCCGGTTATGGCGAACCCGGGAAACGGGAACGGTCACGGAAATGGTAACGGACAAGGTAATAGCGGCAATCATGGAAACGGAAATTCCGGTAACCATGGCAATAAACAAAATAACGGTCATCAGGATCCCGGCAAATCGAATAAAAGCGTCGGTGATGATGTAGATGCCCGCGTGAGCTTCGATCATGCCCGCCACCTGGCGCTGAATTATGGGCTGACAGGCTATGATTCACTGCCGCCGGGCATTGCGAAAAATCTCGCTCGGGGTAAACCTCTGCCTCCGGGAATAGCTAAAAAGACGGTGCCTGCCTCGATGCTCGGCCAGCTTCCGTCTTATCCGGGCTATGAATGGCGGGTCGTGGGGGACGACCTGGTGTTAATTGCGCTCAGCACGGCAATCGTGACCACGATTATTAACGGCGTCTTTAAATAGAATAAAAAAAGCCCGGTGCAATCACCGAGCTTTTTATTATCACGTCTAAACCCTCACCTGAGGAGTTGTGATTAATACATCACTTTGTGACCGTACTGCTCAAGAATGCCTTTAACGCGCTCCATGGTCTCTTTCTTCGGCGGCTTCACGCCATCGAGCTTATACTCTTCGCCCATCGCCACCCATTTATGTTTACCCAGCTCGTGGTAAGGCAGCAGCTCAATTTTCTCAACGTTACCCATGTCGCGGGTAAACTCGCCGAGGCGGTGCGCGGAATCGTCATCATCTGACCAGCCTGGCACAACCACATAGCGGATCCAGGTTTTAATGCCTTTACCGGAGATGTATTTCGCAAACTCCAGGGTACGGTGGTTAGACACGCCAACCAGATTCTGGTGGATCTCGTCGTTCATCTGTTTGAGATCGAGCATCACCAGGTCGGTCACTTCAAGCAGCTCATCAATGACCGGATCGTAGCGGCGCACGAAGCCGTTGGTATCGAGACAGGTGTGAATACCTTCTTTGCGGCAGGCGCGGAACCAGTCGCGCACGAACTCTGCCTGAAGGATAGCCTCACCGCCGGACGCGGTTACGCCGCCGCCGGATGCATTCATAAAGTGACGGTAGGTCACGACCTCTTTCATCAGATCTTCAACGGTGACCTCTTTGCCGCCGTGCGTGTCCCAGGTATCGCGGTTGTGACAGTACAGGCAACGCATCAGGCAGCCCTGGAAGAAGGTAATGAAGCGGATCCCTGGGCCATCAACGGTGCCACAGGATTCAAAGGAGTGAATGCGACCAATAATTGACATTGCGGTGATATCTCCGAATTTGGCCCATCCGGGGGCCTATGTAGATGCATAGCTCAAAGGCTATGTCGAGTCTGTTTTGGCTGTTATCCATCAAGTATAGATAACGGACAAAAGAGACTGGGGTGGGGGAGGTGCTAAAAAGGCCCCACTGACGTGGAGCCTTTATTGTACGCTTTTTAACGCGTGATTTCAGTCAAATCCAATTACATGGACTGAGTGAAGGTACGGGTAATAACGTCCTGCTGCTGTTCTTTAGTCAGGGAGTTAAAACGTACTGCGTAGCCAGATACGCGGATGGTCAGCTGAGGATATTTCTCAGGATGTTCCATTGCGTCGAGCAGCATTTCACGGTTCATCACGTTCACGTTCAGGTGCTGACCACCTTCGATGGACGCTTCGTGGTGGAAGTAACCATCCATCAGACCCGCGAGGTTAGTTTTACGCACTTCGTCGTCTTTACCCAGCGCATTTGGAACGATAGAGAAGGTGTAAGAAATACCATCTTTAGCGTAAGCAAACGGCAGTTTCGCAACGGAGGTCAGAGAGGCAACTGCACCTTTCTGGTCACGACCGTGCATTGGGTTAGCACCTGGGCCGAATGGCGCGCCAGCACGACGACCGTCTGGGGTGTTACCGGTTTTCTTACCATACACAACGTTAGAGGTGATGGTCAGAACAGACTGAGTCGGGATAGCGTTACGGTAAGTAGTCAGTTTCTGAATTTTCTTCATGAAACGTTCTACCAGGTCAACCGCCATGTCATCAACGCGAGAGTCGTTGTTACCAAACTGCGGGTATTCGCCTTCGATTTCGAAGTCTACAGCCAGGCCGTCTTCGTCACGAATTGGTTTAACTTTCGCATATTTGATTGCAGACAGGGAGTCAGCAGCAACGGACAGACCTGCGATACCACACGCCATGGTGCGGATAACGTCACGGTCGTGCAGAGCCATCAGGGAGGCTTCGTAGCTGTACTTGTCGTGCATGTAGTGGATAACGTTCAGTGCGGTAACGTACTGTTTTGCCAGCCAGTCCATGAAGTGATCCATGCGGTCCATGACTTCGTCGAAGTTCAGAACGTCGCCTTTGATCGGTTCAGATTTAGGACCAACCTGCATTTTCAGTTTTTCATCAACGCCGCCGTTGATTGCGTACAGCATGGTTTTCGCCAGGTTTGCACGCGCACCGAAGAACTGCATTTGTTTACCAACAACCATTGGGCTTACGCAGCAAGCGATAGCGTAGTCGTCGTTGTTGAAGTCCGGACGCATCAGGTCATCGTTCTCGTATTGCAGAGAAGAGGTATCGATAGACACTTTAGCGGCGAATTTCTTGAAGTTCAGAGGCAGTTTTTCAGACCACAGAACGGTGATGTTCGGCTCCGGAGAAGGACCCATGGTGTACAGGGTGTTCAGGAAGCGGAAGCTGTTTTTGGTAACCAGAGTACGGCCATCAACGCCCATACCACCGATTGACTCAGTTGCCCAGATTGGGTCACCAGAGAACAGTTCATCATATTCAGGAGTACGCAGGAAGCGAACCATACGCAGTTTCATGACCAGGTGGTCAATCATTTCCTGAGCGTCTTGTTCGGTGATTTTGCCTGCTTTGATATCACGTTCGATGTAAGCATCCAGGAAGGTGGATACGCGACCGAAGGACATTGCTGCACCGTTCTGAGACTTAACTGCGGCCAGGTAGCCGAAGTAAGTCCACTGGATAGCTTCCTGAGCGTTGGTAGCAGGACCAGAGATATCACAGCCGTATTTCGCTGCCATTTCTTTGATCTGACCCAGCGCGCGGTGCTGTTCAGCGATCTCTTCACGCAGACGGATAGTTGCTTCCAGGTTTACGCCGTTTTCCAGATCGGATTGCAGAGAAACGAACTGTGCGTATTTGTCTTTCATCAGGAAGTCGATACCGTACAGCGCAACGCGACGGTAGTCACCGATGATACGGCCACGGCCATACGCATCTGGCAGACCAGTCAGAACGCCAGACTTACGGCAGTTCAGAATGTCTTTGGTGTAAACATCGAATACGCCCTGGTTGTGGGTCTTACGGTATTCGGTGAAGATTTTTTTCAGCATTGGGTCCAGCTCGCGGTTGTACGCTTTGCATGAACCTTCAACCATTTTGATACCACCGAACGGGATAATCGCGCGTTTCAGTGGTGCTTCAGTTTGCAGACCAACGATTTTCTCAAGGGCTTTGTTGATGTAGCCAGCATCGTGAGAAGTGATGGTGGAAGCAACGGAGGTGTCAAAATCAACTGGCGCGTGAGTGCGGTTTTCCAGTTTAACGCCTTCCATTACGCTGTCCCACAGCTTGGTGGTCGCGTCAGTTGCGCCAGCCAGGAAGGATTCGTCACCTTCATACGGGGTATAGTTTTTCTGAATGAAGTCACGGACGTTTACTTCATTCTGCCAGTCACCTTTAGTAAAACCTTCCCAGGCTGTGGCTAACTTTTCATTAAGCTCGGACATGTAACACCTACCTTCTTAAGTGGATTTTTTATTTTCTGCCTGAAGTAACCATCAATGATGGTCGCCACCACGCAGATAAATGACCCAGTATGTCAACCCAACTAGCAGACCCCCACCGATAATGTTCCCAATAGTGACGGGGATCAGGTTATCAGTAATAAAGTTCATGATAGTCAGGTGAGAGAAACTTTCCGGGGATGAACCAACTGCGGTCCAGAACTCCGGGCTCGCAAAGTCGCGGATGACGATACCCATCGGGATCATAAACATATTCGCGATACTGTGCTCAAAGCCGCTGGCAACAAACATCGCAACCGGCAGAACCATAATTAAGGCTTTGTCCATCAGGCTGCGACCCGAGTAGCTCATCCATACAGCCAGGCAGACCATGAGGTTAGCGAGGATGCCGAGAGCGACGGCTTCGATAAATGTGTGGTGCATTTTGTGGTCGGCGGTTTGCAGGACGTTGAGTCCCCAGGCGCCGTTGGCGGTCATGTACTCGCCAGAAAGCCACATCAACAAAACAAAGAGCAGACAGCCAACCAGGTTTCCAACGTAGACGTTTAACCAGTTGCGTGCCAGTTGGCCCCAGGTAATTCTTCCGCTGGCTTTCGCGACAACGATCAGCACCGTCGAGGTGAAGAGGTCAGCACCGCAGATGACGCAAAGAATCAGACCCAGTGAGAAGCAGATACCACCAATCAGTTTCGCGATGCCGAAGGGCATTGCAGCAGTACCGGTTGTGGCGGTGATGTAGAAGACAAAAGCAATCGAGATGAACACGCCCGCGGTGATAGCCAGATAGAAGGTTTTCATCGGGTGCTTCGTTGCTTTATAGACACCCGCTTCTTCGGCAACTTTGGCCATCGCAGCTGGGAGTAATAGATCAAAAGGGTTGTCAGCTTTCACACTAACTCTCTCTTTATTAAGTCGGCGACGAGATACTAACAAAGCATTATAGAAGAGAAATTGATATAGATCATATCTCGCCTGGCTTATAGGCCCGCAATGTGTATGGTTTTACAGCAAATGCGGAGTAAGTATTTGATTATCCGTATAAAAATAAATTTTAAAAGTTACGAAAAGAGTTGAATTATTTTGTTCGCGCTCCCTTAAAACAGTTAATTAAAATGGAGTATTTATCATAAATAGTAACAGTCAAACCTGGATAAGTATTATTATATTTACCCGTGATTAACTTAATTATTACAATTAAAAATCATTGCGAAAAAAATAAAAAAACGGGGCAATGAAATTGCCCCGTAATATAGCCCAGGCGATTGAATACGCCTACAGTCTGTAATGTTGTATGCGCTTATTTTGACCAGTAAGCGGCTTTTGCTTTTTGCAGTTTCTCGTACGCCTTCAGCAGCGACTGGTGTGCCGGGAAGGCCTTAAGATCGCTATCGACAGCCTGAAGGCCATAGAACGGCGCTTCACCGCTCAGCGCCGCGCTGGCGGCTTCTACCGCATCCGCACCGTACATCCGCACGAACGCATTCAGGTATTGCAGCGGCTGACGATCTTCTTCCAGTGCCAGCAGCAGCAGGGTTTGCAGGCAGCGGTAATAGTTTGCGCGCTCCGGGCTGAAGACCGACTGGTTGAACTCCATCGTCCATTCCGTCCACGCCAGCGCCTGATCCAGATCGCCGCCCGCCAGTGCCAGCATCGCTTTCAGCTCGCCAATACGCAGGGTGTACCAGCCATTGTCTTTGCCGGTCGCCAGACCTAAGAGTTCACGAACGCGCGTAAAGTCATCGTGGCCTTCATCGTCCAGCTGTGCGATCAGATTCAGATAATCTTCTTTTTCCCACTCGCTGCCAGGCAGGGCGAGGATAGTGTCACGATGATGCGCGCCCATGCTGTTATTGGCCAGCCACAAATCTTCTGCCGGATAAATATCAGACATGCCCGGGACCAGAATACGGCATGCGTAGACGCTCAGGTGTTCGTAGTCGGCGATATAGACTTCTTTATCTTCCGCGTTGAAAATCGCCATCAGCGTGGCGAACTCCTCTTCGGTTGTTCCGGCAAAGCTCCAGTCCACGAACGGGTAGTCGGCGTCTTGCTTGAACATATCCCATGAGATCAAACCGCTGGAATCGATAAAGTGGGTTTCGAGGTTCGCGTGTTCAGCCACTTCTTCGTCATCAAACGTCGGCGGGGTAAACACGTCCAGATCTTTCAGCCCGCGGCCCTGTAACAGCTCGGTGACGGTACGCTCCAGCGCCACGCCAAAGTCCGGGTGCGCGCCGAAGGAGGCGAAGCAGGTTCCGTTAGCCGGGTTGAACAGCACCACGCAGATAACCGGGTATTTACCGCCCAGCGAGCCGTCGTAGGCAAAAATTGGGAAACCTTCTGCTTCCAGTTTGGCGATGGATTCCACCACGCCAGGGTAGCGCGCCAGCACGTCGGCCGGGATTTCTGGCAGGCTGATGGATTCGGCGATAATACGGTTTTTAATATGACGTTCGAAAACTTCAGACAGACCCTGAACGCGCGCTTCGTTGCGGGTGTTACCGGCTGACATGCCGTTAGACACGTACAGGTTGCCCACGATATTCATCGGAATATAGACGGTCTGCTCGTCAGACTGGCGGGTAAACGGCAGAGCACAAATCCCGCGCTCGTCATTACCTGACTGCAAATCAACCAGCATACTCGCGGTCAGCTCGTTGTCCGCATCGTAAAACGCGCGCAGACGCTCATCCAGAATGCCTTCCGGCAGTTCGTCGTCTTCAGGCAGTGGGAACCATTTTTCGTTCGGATAATGCACGAACGGGCCATTTGCGATGGTGTCACCCAGCCAGAAATCGGCGAAGAAATAGTTGGTCGACAGACGCTCAAAATACTCTCCCAGCGCAGAGGCCAGAGCCGCCTTTTTGGTGGCGCCTTTACCGTTGGTAAAGCACAGCGCGCAGTCTTTGTCGCGAATATGCACGGACCAGACGTGAGGCACCGGGTTAAGCCAGGAGGCTTCTTCGATATTAAAGCCCAGGTCGGTCAGTTTCTGCTGGAAGCGAGCGATGGAATCTTCCAGAGCGGCGTCTTTGCCGGGGATAAAGGTTTGAGTCATGGCGTTCACTTTATTCGTACGTAAAGCGCGCAATGATACGGGTTTTGCGTGACGGGTGCTATCTTCGGCGAAAATAAAAGACTGGACTATGCTTAATGGCAGTAACCTACTGTTAAGGCATAGAAAAATGAAAGCATTCGATCTCCAGCGGATGGCGTTTGATAAAGTCCCACCCGAATTTTTAGGCGAAGTCGCCCTGCGCAGCGTTTATACCTTCGTGCTGGTGTTTCTCTTTCTCAAAATAACCGGGCGTCGTGGCGTGCGGCAGATGTCGCTCTTCGAGGTATTGATCATCCTGACGTTAGGCTCGGCGGCGGGGGACGTGGCCTTTTATGACGATGTTCCGATGGTGCCGGTGTTTCTGGTGTTCGTCACCCTGGCGATACTTTACCGCCTGGTGATGTGGCTGATGTCTAAAAGCGAAAAGCTGGAAGATCTGCTGGAAGGAAAGCCGGTAGTGATTGTCGAGGACGGTCAGCTGGCCTGGGAAAACGTGCGCAGCGCCAACATGACCGAATTTGAATTCTTTATGGAGCTCCGCCTGAGCAGCGTCGAACAGCTCGGGCAGGTGCGTCTGGCGATCATGGAAACCAACGGTCAGATAAGCGTTTATTACTACTCCGACGAGGAGGTCAGGCCCGGCCTCTGTATCCTGCCGGACATGCTTATCGAGCGCCATACCACGGTGCCGGAAACGGGCGAGTACGCCTGCCTGAAGTGCAGCAACGTCCTGACCATGCAGGCGGGCGATCATCAGTTATGTCCGCGCTGCGCAAATCCAGAATGGACAAGGGCCAGCCGGGCGAAGCGTATCACCTGACAGCGATTTTGTCGGTTTTGTGACGGGAGGATGGCAGATTGTTTTGTGTGACGAGGGGCACATTTCTTCGGTCATAAGTTTTAGACATTGCGGCGCGTGTCACTGAATGATAAAACCGATATCCACAGTTATAACTTATTGCTTTTAGCGTGGTGAGGGGAAATGGCACAAGTCTTTAATTTCAGTTCAGGTCCGGCAATGTTACCGGCGGATGTACTTAAACAGGCTCAGCAGGAACTTTGCGACTGGAACGGTCTGGGTACGTCGGTAATGGAAATCAGCCACCGGGGTAAAGCGTTTATTCAGGTGGCCGAAGAAGCAGAACAGAATTTTCGCGATCTGCTGAACATCCCCTCGAACTACAAAGTATTGTTCTGCCACGGCGGCGGACGCGGTCAGTTCTCTGCGATCCCGCAAAACATTCTCGGTGACAAAACCACCGCAGACTATGTTGATGCCGGTTACTGGGCGGCCAGTGCTATTAAAGAAGCCAAAAAATACTGCACCCCGAACGTCATCGACGCCAAAGTAACCGTCGACGGACTGCGCGGCGTGAAGCCGATGAGCGAGTGGCAACTTTCCCGTGATGCGGCCTACCTGCATTACTGCCCGAACGAAACCATCGACGGCATCGCCATCCATGAAGAGCCAAACTTTGGCGAAAACGTGGTGGTCACCGCCGACCTCTCTTCGACCATTCTCTCTACTCCGCTGGACGTCAGCCGCTATGGCGTGATCTACGCGGGCGCGCAGAAAAACATCGGCCCGGCGGGTCTGACTATCGTTATCGTCCGTGACGATCTCCTCGGTAAAGCGCACACCTCGTGCCCGTCCATCCTTGATTACACGGTGCTGAACGACAACGACTCCATGTTCAACACGCCGCCTACCTTTGCCTGGTATCTCTCTGGCCTGGTCTTCAAATGGCTGAAGCAGAAGGGCGGCGTGGCTGAGATGAACAAGATCAATCAGCAAAAAGCGGAGCTGCTGTATGGCGTCATTGATAAGAGCGATTTCTATCGCAACGACGTCGCGAAGGCCAACCGTTCCCGCATGAACGTGCCGTTCCAGCTGGCGGACAGCAGTCTGGATAAGCTATTCCTTGAGGAGTCGTTCGCTGCTAGCCTGCATGCCCTGAAGGGCCACCGCGTCGTGGGCGGGATGCGCGCTTCTATTTATAACGCCATGCCGCTGGAAGGCGTTAAAGCGTTAACAGATTTCATGATCGATTTCGAACGTCGTCACGGTTAATCGCGCTGTTTTTCACCCCCGCAGTTTCGCTGCGGGGTTTTTTATTATGTTGAGTTGAGAGTTACGTTTCATGGAATCCCTGACCTTACAACCTATCGCGCGGGTAGATGGCACCATTAATCTGCCTGGTTCAAAGAGTGTCTCGAACCGCGCTCTGCTGCTGGCAGCTCTGGCAAATGGCACCACCGTCCTGACAAACCTGCTGGACAGCGATGATGTTCGCCACATGCTCAATGCGCTGAAAGCGTTGGGAGTCCGATATACCCTGTCTGACGATCGTACCCGCTGTGAAGTCACCGGCAACGGCGGCGCGCTGCGTGCTAATGAAGAGCTTGAGCTGTTTCTCGGCAATGCAGGCACCGCGATGCGTCCGCTGGCGGCGGCCCTGTGTCTGGGAAGTAACAACATCGTTCTGACCGGCGAGCCGCGCATGAAAGAGCGTCCGATTGGTCATCTGGTGGATGCCCTTCGTCAGGGCGGCGCGCAGATTGATTACCTGGAACAGGAAAATTACCCGCCGCTGCGTCTGCGCGGTGGGTTTACGGGCGGTTCCGTTGAGGTTGACGGCAGCGTATCAAGCCAGTTCTTAACGGCGCTGCTGATGACCGCGCCTCTGGCACCGCAGGACACGGTTATCACCATTAAAGGTGAGCTGGTTTCCAAACCTTATATTGATATCACGCTGCACCTGATGAAGACCTTTGGTGTTGAGGTTGAAAACCAGGCGTACCAGCGCTTTGTTGTGCGCGGAGGGCAGCAGTACCAGTCACCGGGCAACTACCTGGTCGAAGGCGATGCGTCATCCGCGTCTTATTTCCTCGCTGCCGGCGCCATTAAAGGCGGCACGGTGAAAGTGACCGGCATTGGCAGTAACAGCGTGCAGGGCGATATTCGTTTTGCCGATGTGCTGGAGAAAATGGGCGCCGTGGTGACCTGGGGCGATGATTTCATCTCCTGTACCCGCGGCGAGCTGAACGCCATCGATATGGACATGAACCATATCCCTGACGCGGCGATGACCATTGCAACGGCGGCGCTGTTTGCGAAAGGCACGACCACGCTTCGCAATATCTATAACTGGCGCGTGAAAGAGACCGACCGTCTGTTTGCGATGGCGACCGAGCTGCGTAAAGTCGGTGCCGACGTCGAAGAGGGCGAAGATTTCATTCGCGTCACGCCGCCTGCTCATTTGCAGGTTGCGGAGATTGGCACCTACAACGATCACCGCATGGCGATGTGCTTCTCGCTGGTGGCGCTGTCCGATACCCCGGTGACCATCCTCGACCCGAAATGTACCGCAAAAACCTTCCCGGACTACTTCGAGCAGCTGGCGCGTATTAGCACGCTCGCCTGATCTCCCCGCTTTGTCCTTTAGCGCCAGCCGTCCGGCTGGCGCTGTGCTGTCTGCTTCAGTACTTCCGCGTTATCAGACGCAATGTTAATATAATTATGCTTTAAGCATTTGATTTATATATATTAATTATTGATATCAACGGAAGATTCTCATGACTAATAAATCATTATTAATGGCACTTGCCATTTCCTCTGCGCTGCTAGCGGGATGTTCGAATAATCTTAATGGCGACATGCTGGCTAAGGCCGGCATGTCTGCCTATAAAGCCGCCACGCTCTCTGATGCGGACGTGAAATCACTTTCTGACGCATCTTGTAAAAAGATGGATAGCGCAAATCAGCTGGCAGGGGCCAAAAGCAAGTACACCAAACGCCTGAACAAAATCGCTAAAGCGCTGGGCAACAACATTGACGGCACGCCGGTTACATACAAAGTCTATATGACTAAGGATATCAACGCCTGGGCGATGGCTAACGGCTGCGTTCGCGTCTATTCCGGCCTGATGGACCTGATGACTGACAATGAAATTGAAGGCGTTCTGGGACACGAACTGGGCCACGTGGCGTTGGGACACTCTCGTAAAGCGATGCAGACGGCCTATGCCACGCTGGCTGCGCGCGACGCACTGGCAGCAACCGGTGGCGTTGCGTCTAAACTCTCGCAGTCACAGTTGGGCGATTTGGCGGAAGGCGTCATTAACTCCTCCTTCTCACGTAGCCAGGAATCAGATGCGGATGATTTCTCCTACGATCTGCTGAAAAAACGTGGCATCAATCCGCAGGGACTGGTCACGGGCTTCGAAAAATTCGCGACTATGGATGCAGGCCGCGCGAAATCGTTAATGGATTCCCATCCTACGTCTAACGATCGTGCCCGACATATCCGCGAGCGCATCGCCGCAGACAAAAAGTAAAACAATATAAACTTCCGGGCTGGTTCCTCCCCAGCCCGCTATAATTGCGCAATTATTCCTCATCTAAGCACAGACAATTCGGGTTTTTGAATGCAACGTTAACGATTGAGGCGCCTGACGCGTATAATGCGCGGCGTTCATGTTAACGGTATGCCTTTATTAAGGAGAGAAAGATGACGGCAGTTGCCCCGGTAATCACTATTGATGGGCCAAGTGGCGCAGGGAAAGGTACTCTGTGCAAAGCGATGGCGGAAGCATTGCAATGGCATCTTCTAGACTCGGGAGCAATCTATCGCGTGCTGGCTCTGGCTGCGCTCCATCACCATGTTGATGTGGCATCAGAAGAGGCGCTGGTGCCGCTGGCTGCCCATCTGGATGTACGATTTGTCTCCACCGATGGCAACCTCGAAGTGATTCTGGAAGGGGAAGATGTGAGCGGTGAAATCCGCACCCAGGAAGTCGCCAATGCGGCCTCCCAGGTCGCTGCGTTCCCGCGCGTTCGTGAGGCGCTGCTGCGTCGCCAGCGAGGTTTCCGTGAAGCGCCGGGCCTGATTGCTGACGGGCGCGACATGGGCACGGTGGTTTTCCCTGACGCGCCGGTGAAAATTTTCCTTGATGCCTCTTCGGAAGAACGCGCCCATCGCCGTATGCTTCAGTTGCAGGAAAAGGGCTTTAGTGTTAACTTTGATCGCCTTTTATCCGAGATAAAAGAGCGCGACGACCGCGATCGCAACCGCGCCGTTGCCCCACTTGTTCCGGCAGAAGATGCCTTAGTTCTGGATTCCACCAGTTTAACTATTGAGCAAGTGATTGAAAAAGCGCTACAATATGCGCGCCAGAAATTGGCACTCGCGTAATCGCGACCGATTTAGTAGTACCCCCGCTGCAATGGATTGTCGGCGGGTATGTGAAACAACCCCATCCGGCACGGAGCCAGGTGGACGTTAATATTAACCTGAAGATTAAACATGACTGAATCTTTTGCTCAACTATTTGAAGAATCCTTAAAAACAATCGAAACCCGTCCGGGTTCCATCGTTCGTGGTGTTGTTGTTGCTATCGACAAAGACGTAGTACTGGTTGACGCCGGTCTGAAATCTGAGTCCGCCATTCCGGCAGAGCAGTTCAAAAACGCCCAGGGCGAGCTGGAAATCCAGGTTGGTGACGAAGTTGACGTTGCTCTGGATGCAGTAGAAGACGGCTTCGGTGAAACCCTGCTGTCCCGTGAGAAAGCTAAACGTCACGAAGCTTGGATCACGCTGGAAAAAGCTTACGAAGAAGCTGAAACTGTGGTCGGTGTTATCAACGGCAAAGTTAAAGGCGGCTTCACTGTTGAGCTGAATGGTATTCGTGCGTTCCTGCCAGGTTCACTGGTAGACGTTCGTCCAGTTCGTGACACTCTGCACCTCGAAGGCAAAGAGCTTGAGTTCAAAGTAATCAAGCTGGACCAGAAGCGTAACAACGTTGTTGTTTCCCGTCGTGCCGTTATCGAATCCGAAAACAGCGCAGAACGCGATCAGCTGCTGGAAAACCTCCAGGAAGGCATGGAAGTTAAAGGTATCGTTAAGAACCTCACTGACTACGGCGCATTCGTTGACCTGGGCGGCGTTGATGGCCTGCTGCACATCACTGACATGGCGTGGAAACGCGTTAAACACCCAAGCGAAATCGTGAACGTTGGCGACGAAATCACTGTTAAAGTGCTGAAGTTCGACCGCGAACGTACTCGTGTATCCCTCGGCCTGAAACAGCTGGGCGAAGATCCATGGGTAGCTATCGCTAAGCGTTACCCAGAAGGTACTAAACTGACTGGTCGCGTTACCAACCTGACCGACTACGGCTGCTTCGTTGAAATCGAAGAAGGCGTTGAAGGCCTGGTGCACGTTTCCGAAATGGACTGGACCAACAAAAACATCCACCCATCCAAAGTTGTTAACGTTGGTGATGTAGTGGAAGTAATGGTTCTGGATATCGACGAAGAACGTCGTCGTATCTCCCTGGGCCTGAAACAGTGCAAAAACAACCCATGGCAGCAGTTCGCGGAAACCCACAACAAGGGCGACCGTGTTGAAGGTAAAATCAAGTCTATCACTGACTTCGGTATCTTCATCGGCCTGGACGGCGGCATCGATGGCCTGGTTCACCTGTCTGACATCTCCTGGAACGTTGCAGGCGAAGAAGCAGTTCGTGAATACAAAAAAGGCGACGAAATCGCAGCAGTTGTTCTGCAAGTTGATGCAGAGCGTGAGCGTATCTCCCTGGGCGTTAAACAGCTCGCAGAAGATCCGTTCAACAACTGGGTTGCACTGAACAAGAAAGGCGCAATCGTAAACGGTAAAGTGACTGCTGTTGACGCTAAAGGCGCAACCGTAGAACTGGCTGACGGCGTTGAAGGTTACCTGCGCGCTTCTGAAGCTTCACGTGACCGCGTTGAAGATGCAACTCTGGTTCTGAGCGTTGGCGACGACGTTGAAGCTAAGTTCACCGGTGTTGACCGTAAGAACCGCGCTATCAGCCTGTCCGTTCGTGCTAAAGACGAAGCTGATGAGAAAGATGCAATCGCAACTGTTAACAAACAGGAAGATGCAAACTTCTCTAACAACGCAATGGCTGAAGCTTTCAAAGCAGCTAAAGGCGAGTAATATCAAGTTCTCACATCCTTTGAGCCGTAACGCATTACAGTGAGAAGGATGACGAGCAGACTTGACAGATTGCAGGATTCGTCCTGTAATCAATAACAAAGGGCGGCTACGGCCGCCCTTGTTTAATGAGCTGTTCAGCTAAATGGTTTGAAGGAACCGGAGGAATCATGACCAAGTCAGAATTGATTGAAAGACTTGCCAGTCAGCAACCGCATGTCCCTGCCAAAGCAGTGGAAGATGCTGTTAAAGAGATGCTGGAGCATATGGCCACCACTCTTGCCCAGGGCGAGCGCATTGAAATCCGCGGTTTCGGTAGTTTTTCTCTGCACTATCGTGCACCACGTACCGGGCGTAACCCGAAGACAGGCGATAAAGTCGAGCTGGAAGGTAAGTACGTTCCACACTTTAAGCCAGGCAAAGAGCTGCGCGATCGCGCCAATATTTATGGCAACTGAGTTTGGCCTTACGGGTTGAACTGGGTTAAAGAAAAAAGCACCTTTGGGTGCTTTTTTTGTTTTTGTCTCACCTGTTCTGAAGCGTCGCCGCAATTTTGATTGCGCGCTTCTGCAAACCCGTCGAAATGCCTCAGCCCTCGCCGTAAATCTCACTTTCTCCACCTGACGCCCATCTATTACCGCCACATACTGCCCGAAACAGGGAGGTTGAGATGGGAATACCGTTAGTCAGCATATGCGCCATTCTGGCAATTTTGCCGTTGCTCTGGATGCCCGTTTTGCCGGGTATTCATACCCTCTGGGTGATGATAGGCGCCGGTGTGATGTTAGCTTCCCGCCGTTTGCTGGCTTTGCGATTTACCGGGCTGTGGCTGCTTATCTTCTCCCTTGGCGTGCTGGATGCCATGACGCAGGTATGGCCGATGCAGCACTTAACCTCTAAAGCGCAGCGGGCGGAGGTGGTGATTACGGAAACCGATGGCGCGACGAGCCACAAGGTCAATATTGTCGCCCTGGACGGTAAGCGCTGGTATGCGCAAACAGGTGTGGCGTTGTACGGCAATTATCTGCCGCAGCCTGCCTGTGCGGGTCAGCGATGGGCGATGACGCTTCGCCTGAGGGCCGTTCACGGTGAACTCAATGACGGCGGCTTTGATTCGCAGCGAAATGCATTTGCCCGGCATCAGACCTTAACCGGCAGATTTACCCATGCAGAGGCGATCGACAGCACCTGTAGCCTGCGCTCGCGCTACCTGAGCTCGTTGCAGCAGACGCTTTCGCCTTATCGCTGGGGGCCGGTGATCCTGGGACTGGGGTTGGGGGAACGCCTCGCAGTGTCCCGTGACATCAATAACTTGATGCGAGAGACAGGTACGCTGCATTTGATGGCGATTTCCGGCTTACATATCGCGCTGGCCGCGTCCGTGTTCTGGCTGCTGGCGCGTGGCTTTCAGCTAATCTTGCCTGCCCACAGGGTTAACTGGCGAATGCCGGTACTCGCGGGGCTGTGTTTCGCCGCGTTTTACGCGTGGCTGACAGGACTTCAGCCCCCCGCATTACGCACGGTGATTTCACTCGGCGTGCTGGCTGCACTGAAGATAAGCGGTCGCCGCTGGTCACCCTGGCAGGTCTGGTTGTGCTGCGTGGCGGTCATCGTCATTACTGACCCTATGGCGATCCTTTCCCAGAGCCTGGCGCTATCGGCCTTTGCCGTCGCGGCGCTGATTTTCTGGTATCAGTGGCTCCCGATACCGCCGCTTAACCGCTGGATCCGACCCTTTGCGAATTTACTTTATTTGCAGGCAGGGATGCTGCTGCTCCTGTTACCGCTACAGATCGTGATATTTCACGGATTCAGTATTTCATCGCTGGTGGCCAATCTCTTCGCCGTACCGCTGGTGACCTTTGTTTCGGTACCGCTGATCCTGCTCGGTATGCTGCTGCATTTAACACCGCTGGAGTGGCTTGAAACCGCCGTCTGGCAGGCGGCGAACAGCTCGTTGGCCGGACTCTTCTGGCTGTTGATGCGCCTGCCGGACGGCTGGGTGAACGTGGATGAGCGCTGGCAATATCTGACGCTGCTCCCGTGGTTAGCCACGATCGGCTGGCGTTTTCGTTGCTGGAAGGTCACACCTGCGGTATGCCTTGCGGGCTGCATCCTGATGACGTTTCCGCTGTGGCGAACAACGAAAAACGACGGCTGGACGCTGCATATGCTGGATGTCGGGCAAGGGCTGGCGATGGTGGTAGAGCGTCAGGGCAGGGCTATTTTGTATGACACCGGGCTTGCCTGGCCGGGTGGGGACAGCGCGCAGCAAATCATCATTCCCTGGCTGCGCTGGCATCACCTGATACCTGACGGCGTTATTCTCAGCCATGAGCATCTCGATCATGCCGGTGGGCTGGCATCGTTACAAAAAAGCTGGCCAGCCATGTGGGTAAGAAGTCCGCTGCGCTGGGCCGGGCATCGACCCTGTTTTCGCGGGCAGCAATGGCGGTGGCAGGGATTAACCTTCACCGTCCACTGGCCACCCCAGGAGCAATCGGTAAAGGGGAACAATCAGTCATGCGTGGTCAAAATCGATGACGGCGAACAGAGCGTATTGCTGACAGGGGATATTGAGGCGAAGGCAGAACTGGCGATGGTGAGCCACCATTGGCGCTATCTACGGTCTACACTCATTCAGGTACCGCATCATGGAAGCAATACGTCGTCATCGCTTCCGCTTGTACAGCGTACAGATGGAAAAATCGCCCTGGCCTCGGCTGCACGCTACAACGCGTGGCGATTTCCGTCGACGAAAGTGGTGAAACGCTATCGCAAAGAGGGCTATTTTTGGCTAGATACACCCCGGTCAGGACAAATCTCTGTGACCTTTTCGCAACATAGCTGGCAAATCCGACGCTTACGCGATCAAATTTTACCACGTTGGTATCATCAGTGGTTTGGCGTGCCCGTAGATAACGGGTAGAATATGCGGCTATTTCAACAAAGCTGGTTTTTTGAATGCATAACGACAAAGATCTCTCCACGTGGCAAACCTTCCGCCGACTCTGGCCGATGATTGCACCCTTTAAAACAGGCTTGATCGTGGCGGGCGTAGCGTTAATCCTCAACGCAGCTAGCGATACGTTTATGCTATCGCTCCTTAAACCGTTACTGGATGACGGTTTCGGTAAAACGGATCGCTCAGTGTTGCTATGGATGCCTCTGGTGGTTATCGGTCTGATGATCTTGCGTGGCATCACCAGCTATATTTCCAGCTACTGCATCTCATGGGTATCGGGGAAGGTGGTCATGACCATGCGCCGCCGCCTGTTCAGCCATATGATGGGAATGCCAGTCTCTTTCTTTGATAAACAGTCCACGGGTACGCTGCTGTCGCGTATTACGTATGACTCAGAGCAGGTGGCGTCGTCCTCTTCCAGCGCGCTGATTACCGTGGTGCGTGAAGGTGCGTCGATCATCGGCCTGTTTATCATGATGTTCTACTACAGCTGGCAGCTGTCGATTATCCTTATCGTTCTGGCTCCGATTGTCTCTATTGCTATCCGCGTGGTGTCGAAGCGTTTTCGTAACATCAGTAAAAACATGCAGAACACCATGGGGCAGGTGACGACCAGCGCCGAGCAGATGCTGAAAGGGCACAAAGAAGTGCTGATTTTCGGCGGCCAGCAGGTTGAAACCAAACGCTTTGACAAGGTCAGCAATAAAATGCGCCTGCAAGGGATGAAAATGGTGTCCGCCTCTTCCATCTCTGACCCGGTTATTCAGCTGATTGCGTCGCTGGCGCTGGCATTCGTGCTGTACGCCGCGAGCTTCCCGAGCGTAATGGAAACGCTGACTGCCGGTACGATCACCGTTGTCTTCTCCTCCATGATTGCGCTGATGCGTCCGCTGAAATCCCTGACCAACGTCAACGCGCAGTTCCAGCGCGGTATGGCCGCTTGCCAGACGCTGTTCAGCATTCTCGATTCCGAGCAGGAAAAAGACGAAGGTACGCGCGTCATTGAACGCGCTAAAGGCGACGTTGAGTTCCGCAATGTAACCTTCACCTATCCTGGCCGCGATACCCCCGCGCTGCGTAGCATTAACCTGAACATTCCAGCGGGTAAAACGGTTGCACTGGTCGGGCGTTCTGGCTCCGGTAAATCAACCATCGCCAGCCTGATCACGCGTTTCTACGACATCAACGAAGGCGAAATTCTGTTAGACGGCCACGATCTGAGAGAGTACACGCTGCAATCGCTGCGTAACCAGGTCGCGCTGGTCTCCCAGAACGTCCATCTGTTTAACGATACGGTCGCCAACAACATCGCCTACGCCCGTACTGAAGAGTACAGCCGCGAGCAAATTGAAACCGCGGCGCGCATGGCTTACGCAATGGACTTCATCAACAAGATGGATAACGGGCTTGATACGATCATCGGTGAGAACGGCGTCCTGCTTTCCGGCGGTCAGCGTCAGCGTATTGCGATTGCCCGTGCGCTGCTGCGCGACAGCCCGATCCTGATCCTTGATGAAGCGACCTCTGCGCTGGATACTGAATCTGAACGTGCTATTCAGTCTGCGCTGGACGAGCTGCAAAAGAACCGTACCTCACTGGTCATTGCGCATCGTCTGTCGACTATCGAACAGGCTGATGAAATTGTCGTGGTTGAAGACGGCGTTATTGTTGAGCGCGGTAGCCATGCCGACCTGCTGGCCCATCGCGGCGTTTACGCCCAGCTTCACAAGATGCAGTTTGGCGAATGATTGCCCGCATCTGGTCAGGTGAATCACCGCTGTGGCTGCTGCTTCTGCCGCTCTCCTGGCTTTATGGCCTGGTGAGCGGTGCGATCCGCTTACTCTATCGTCTGGGGCTGAAACGCGCCTGGCGCGCCCCGGTTCCGGTGGTGGTGGTGGGTAACCTGACCGCTGGCGGAAACGGCAAAACCCCGGTGGTTATCTGGCTGGTTGAGCAACTTCAGAAACGCGGTATCCGCCCGGGCGTGGTGTCGCGGGGCTACGGTGGCAAAGCGGCAACCTATCCGCTGCTGCTGAATGCGCAAACCACCACGGCTGAAGCCGGTGATGAACCGGTGCTGATCTCTCAACGTACCGGTGCGCCGGTGGCCGTTTCCCCTGTGCGCAGTGACGCGGTTAAAGCGTTGCTTGCCGAGCATTCGGTGCAAATCATCATCACTGACGATGGCTTGCAGCACTACGCGCTGGCGCGTGATAAAGAGATCGTCGTGATTGATGGCGTTCGTCGCTTCGGGAACGGCTGGTGGCTCCCGGCCGGGCCAATGCGCGAGCGTGCTTCACGTCTGAAAACGGTAGATGCCATTATCGTTAACGGCGGCGTGGCGAAGCAGGGCGAAATCCCAATGCAGCTTCATCCTGGTCTTGCCGTTAACCTGTTGACCGGCGAACGTCGGGAAGTGGCAGCCCTGCCAAATCTGGTGGCAATGGCGGGTATCGGCCACCCGCCGCGTTTCTTCGCGACGCTTGAGCAATCCGGCGCCCGGCTTGATAAGTGCATCCCGCTGGCCGATCATCAGGCCTTAACGCCCGAGCAGGTTAACGCCTTCACCGCTAGCGGCCAGACGCTGATCATGACGGAAAAAGACGCGGTGAAATGCCGCGCCTTTGCGAAAGAAAACTGGTGGTATCTGCCGGTCGACGCCGAACTCAGCGGCGAACAGCCGGAACAACTGCTAAAAGAACTGATGGCGTTGGTGCATTAATCACACGCGCGGTTCTGGCGGCGCTTTGACTGACAGGAAAACGCATGTCTTTACCGCAGCTCTCGCTCTCAGCCGCTCGCAACCTGCATCTCGCCGCGCAGGGGCTCCTGAAAAAGCCCCGTCGCCGCGCGCAACCTGCCGATATCCTCACTACTATTCAGCGCATGTCGCTGCTGCAAATCGACACCATTAACATTGTCGCCCGTAGCCCCTATCTGGTGCTGTTTAGCCGCCTCGGGGAGTATCAACCCCAGTGGCTCGACAACGCGCTACGTCAGGGCGAGTTAATGGAGTACTGGGCGCATGAAGCCTGCTTCCTGCCGCGCAGCGATTTCTCGCTGGTGCGTCACCGCATGCTCTCTCCGGACAAGATGGGCTGGAAATACCGTCAGGAGTGGATGCAGGAACATGCCGCTGAAATTGAAGAGCTTATCGCGCATATTCAGGAAAATGGCCCGGTACGTTCGGCGGATTTTAAGCATCCTGAAAAAGGCAGCAGCGGCTGGTGGGAGTGGAAACCGCATAAGCGTCATCTGGAAGGGCTGTTCACTTCGGGCAAGGTGATGGTGATCGAGCGGCGTAATTTCCAGCGGGTCTATGACCTTACCCACCGCGTGATGCCGCACTGGGACGACCAGCGAGATTTGCTCACCCAGGACGCCGCCGAAGCGATCATGCTGGAGAACAGCGCCCGCAGCCTCGGGATTTTCCGTCCTCAGTGGCTGGCGGATTACTATCGGCTCCGTCAGCCTGCGTTAAAGCCGCTTCTGGAAGCCTGGCAACACAGCCAGCGGGCTGTTCCCGTCGAGGTCGACACGCTGGGTGATATGTGGCTTCATGCCGATTTACTCCCCCTGTTACCGCAGGCTCTGGAGGGCAAACTTCAGGCAACGCACAGCGCCGTGCTATCGCCATTCGATCCGGTCGTCTGGGACCGAAAACGCGCCGAGCAGCTGTTTAACTTCAGCTACCGGCTGGAGTGCTATACCCCAGCGCCTAAACGACAATACGGCTATTTTGTTTTACCGCTGCTGCACAAAGGGCAGCTGGTCGGACGGATGGATGCCAGAATGCAGCGTAAGCTCGGCGTTCTGGAGGTTATCTCGCTCTATCTGGAAGAGGGGGTAAAGGTGACGCAGAGCCTGGAGAAAGGATTGACCGGCGCAATCAGCGATTTTGCGCGCTGGCAGGGGGCAAACAACGTGACGCTGGGGCGTCTGCCAGACGGGTTATTCGCAACCTGTCGAAGTGGCTGGGAAACAGGCACTCCCTGAAAAAGGAATGTGATAAGCTTTATCGATTACCCATACGGAGGAACTATGGATCACCGTTTACTCGAAATTATTGCCTGCCCGGTGTGCAACGGCAAACTGTATTACAGCCAGGATAAACAAGAGCTGATTTGCAAACTCGACAACCTGGCATTCCCGCTGCGTGACGGCATTCCGGTACTGCTGGAAAACGAAGCCCGCTCGCTGGTGGCAGAAGAGAGCAAGCCATGAGTTTTGTTGTCATTATTCCTGCGCGCTATGCGTCAACGCGCCTGCCGGGTAAACCGCTGGTGGATATCAACGGCAAGCCGATGATTGTCCATGTGCTCGAGCGCGCCCGCGAGTCCGGTGCCGATCGCGTGATTGTCGCGACCGATCATCCTGACGTGGCCCGTGCCGTTGAGGCTGCCGGCGGCGAAGTGTGCATGACCCGCGCCGACCATCAGTCGGGTACGGAGCGTCTGGCGGAAGTGGTCGAAAAATGTGGTTTCAGCGACGACACCGTGATCGTGAACGTCCAGGGCGACGAGCCGATGATCCCGGCGGTCATTATCCGCCAGGTTGCGGAAAATCTCGCCCGGCGTCAGGTGGGAATGGCAACGCTTGCCGTGCCCATTCATCACCCGGAAGAGGCGTTTAATCCCAATGCCGTGAAGGTAGTGATGGACGCTGAAGGCTACGCGCTCTATTTCTCCCGAGCGACTATTCCCTGGGATCGCGACCGCTTTGCCGTCTCTAAAGAGGCGATTGGCGATACCTTCCTGCGCCACTTAGGGATTTACGGCTATCGTGCCGGTTTCATCCGCCGCTACGTCACCTGGGCGCCAAGCCCGCTGGAGCATATCGAGATGCTTGAGCAGCTGCGCGTGCTGTGGTACGGCGAGAAGATCCACGTTGCGGTTGCCGAGCAGGTGCCCGGAACGGGCGTTGATACCCCTGAAGATCTCGAACGCGTTCGCGCTGAGTTACGCTAATTTTTTCTGCATCCCCTCGTTCGGGGGGATGCTATCCCGCCTGGTTTATTCTTCTTTTTCCTTTCGATAATTGATCTCATCAGGGTGACAATCCTGACCCGCGCGCTCATTATAAAAGCAGTGGTTTTTATGGGGGTAATCTCAGATGGAACAGCTGCGAGCCGAACTGAGTCACCTGCTCGGCGAGAAATTAAGCCGGGTGGAGTGCGTGAATGAGAAGGCGGATACCGCGCTATGGGCTTTGTATGACAGCAATGGAAACCCGATGCCGCTGATGGCCCGAAGTTTCTCTTCGCCGGGCGTCGCAAGGCAGCTCGCCTGGAAAATTTCCATGTTAGCGAGGGAAGGGACGGTACGGATGCCCACCGTGTACGGCGTGATGACCCACGAAGAGCACCCGGGCCCTGATGTTCTGCTGATTGAACGGCTACGCGGTGTCTCGGTGGAAGCCCCAACCCGCACCCCGGAGCGCTGGGAACAGCTTAAAGATCAGATCGTTGAAGGCCTGCTGGCCTGGCACCGGCAGGATAGCGGCGGCCTGGTTGGCCCCGTCGATAGCACGCAGGACAACCTGTGGCCCCTCTGGTATCGCCAGCGAGTGGAAGTGCTGTGGGGCACCCTCAATCAGTTCAGCAATACTGGATTAACCATGCAGGACAAACGCATTCTGTTCCGCACCCGCGAGTGCCTGCCGACGCTGTTTGAAGGATTCAACGACAACTGCGTGCTGGTTCACGGCAATTTTACCCTGCGCAGTATGCTCAAAGATCCCCGCAGCGATCAGCTGCTGGCGATGGTGGGGCCGGGGATTATGCTCTGGGCCCCGCGCGAGTACGAGCTGTTCAGACTATGCGACAGCGCCTCGGCGGAAGGATTGCTCTGGCACTACCTGCAACGCGCACCCGTCGCGGAAGCCTTCGTCTGGCGGCGCTGGCTCTATCTGCTGTGGGATGAAGTGGCGCAACTGGTGAATACCGGTCGGTTCAATCGCGCCAACTTCGATCTGGCAAGCAAATCACTCCTTCCCTGGCTCGCCTGACGCGCCTTTCAGCCACTGCCAGATCCGCCCGAGGGTTTCATAGCCCACGCGATCGCTGTGCATCAACCATACCGGGGACGGGATCGCCCGTTCCCACGGGTTGAGCGGTGCATTGATAGCCAGCTGGTTAGCGGGCGCGGGCAGCGGATGCAGCCCCTGTTTCTCGAAGAAAATCATCGCTCTTGGCAGATGCGACGCGGAGGTCACCAGCAGGAACGGGGCATCGCCAATGGCCTGTTTCACCGCGGCCGCTTCCTCTTCCGTGTCCTTCGGGCTGTCGAGCGTGATAATCGATGCGCGCGGTACGCCCAGCGATTGCGCTACCCGGGCACCGGCCTCGGCCGTACTCACCGGATTGGTTTTAGCGGCAGCGCCGGTGAAAATCAGCTTCGCGCCAGGATTTGCCAGCCACAGACGGATGCCCTCGTTGAGCCTCGGCAGGCTGTTATTAATCAGATTCGAGCTGGGCGCCCAGTCAGGATCCCAGGTGTATCCCCCGCCCAGCACCACAATGTACTGAACATTCTGATTTCCTCGCCAGGTCGGGTAGCGGTTTTCGATCGGGCGCAGCAGGCTGTCGGCGACCGGTTGCAGGCTTAACAGCAGCAGCATCAGCCAGCCCAGCGTAATCAGCGTTTTGCCACTTTTCTGATAGCGGCTAAACCAGACCAGCACCAGGCCCAGCGCGATCAGCAGGAGCAGCAGCGGAAGGGGAAGCATCATGCCTCCAACGTATTTTTTCAGGGTAAAAAGCATCTTCCTGGTTCCTTTTTTAACCATACAGCAGGCGATAGCCAGTGATATTACACCAGAGAGGTTTATTCTCTGCCCGGGTGTGACAAAATAGCGGTTTTGCTGTTAGCGAGTGGAACTCTCCCAATGCGGGATCGCAATTTTGATGACATCGCGGAAAAGTTTTCGCGCAACATTTATGGCACCTCTAAAGGCCAGCTGCGCCAGACGATCCTCTGGCAGGATCTGGACCAGATTCTGGACGCCTTCGGTGACCGCAGGTTGCGCGTGCTGGATGCGGGCGGAGGCGAAGGCCAGACCGCCATTTTAATGGCTGAACGCGGCCATCATGTCACGCTCTGCGATCTTTCCGGGGAGATGGTCGCCCGCGCGAAACGGGCGGCGCAGGAGAAAGGTGTGAGCGACAACATGCATTTTATACAATGCGCCGCTCAGGATATTGCGCAGCATTTGGAAACGCAGGTTGATCTGATATTGTTTCATGCTGTGCTGGAGTGGGTCGCTGAACCGCAAGAGGTGTTACAAACCCTGTGGTCGGTATTGTGCCCTGGCGGTGCGCTCTCGCTGATGTTCTACAACGCTAACGGTCTGTTGATGCGTAACGTGCTGGTGGGTAACTTCGGTTACGTGCAGCAGGGTATGTACAAAAAGAAACGGCGCACGCTTTCGCCGGATTTCCCGCGCGATCCGCAGCAGGTCTATGGCTGGCTGGAGGCGATCGGATGGAAGATCACCGGCAAAACGGGCGTCAGGGTGTTTCATGATTATCTGCGCGACAAACAAAAGCAGGATGACTGCTTAGACGCATTAACTGAAATAGAAACGCGGTATTGCCGCCAGGAGCCGTATGTGAGCCTTGGCCGTTATATTCACGTCACTGCGTACAAACCCGCAGATGCAAGGATAACCTATGAGTGAATTTTCCCAGACAGTCCCCGAACTGGTTGCCTGGGCCAGGAAAAACGATTTCTCCATTACGCTGCCGGTTGACCGACTCTCTTTCCTGCTGGCGGTTGCCACGTTGAACGGTGAGCGTCTTGATGGGGAAATGAGCGAGGGTGAACTGGTGGACGCGTTCCGCCATGTCAGTGATGCGTTTGAGCAAACCAGCGAAACCATTAACGTGCGTGCCAACAACGCGATCAACGATATGGTGCGTCAACGTCTGCTGAACCGCTTTACCAGCGAGCAGGCGGAAGGAAACGCCATCTATCGCCTGACGCCACTGGGCATCGGCATTACCGACTACTACATCCGCCAGCGCGAATTTTCTACCCTGCGCCTCTCTATGCAGCTGTCCATCGTGGCCGGTGAGCTGAAGCGTGCGGCGGATGCGGCGGATGAAAACGGCGACGAGTTCCACTGGCACCGCAACGTCTACGCGCCGCTTAAATACTCGGTGGCGGAAATCTTCGACAGTATCGACCTGACCCAGCGTCTGATGGACGAACAGCAGCAGCAGGTTAAAGACGATATCGCGCAGCTGCTGAATAAAGACTGGCGCGCGGCGATCTCCAGCTGTGAACTCTTGCTGTCAGAAACCTCCGGTACGCTGCGTGAGTTGCAGGATACGCTGGAAGCGGCAGGCGATAAGCTACAGGCTAATCTGCTGCGTATTCAGGACGCGACGCTCGCGCATGACGATCTGCATTTTGTCGACCGTCTGGTGTTCGACCTGCAAAGCAAGCTCGACCGTATTATCAGCTGGGGCCAGCAGTCTATCGACCTGTGGATCGGCTATGACCGTCACGTGCATAAATTTATCCGTACCGCGATTGATATGGATAAAAACCGCGTCTTCGCCCAGCGTCTGCGTCAGTCGGTACAGACTTACTTCGACGCGCCGTGGGCGTTGACCTACGCGAACGCCGATCGCCTGCTCGATATGCGCGATGAAGAGATGACGCTGCGTGACGAAGAGGTGACGGGGGAGCTGCCGCCGGATCTTGAATTCGAAGAATTTAATGAAATTCGTGAGCAACTTGCGGCGATGATCGAAGAACAGCTCGCAATATATAAAACCAGACAAGTGCCGCTGGATCTTGGACTCGTGGTGCGCGACTATCTGGCGCAATATCCGCGGGCGCGTCATTTCGATATTGCGCGCATCGTTGTCGATCAGGCGGTTCGCCTGGGCGTAGCACAAGCAGATTTCACCGGCCTGCCGCCGAAATGGCAGCCGATTAACGATTACGGAGCCAAGGTACAGGCGCATGTCATTGACAAATATTGAACAAGTGATGCCAGTTAAGCTGGCACAGGCGCTGGCGAATCCGTTGTTTCCGGCGCTGGACAGCCAGCTGCGTGCCGGTCGTCACATTGGCCTTGACGAGCTGGACAATCACGCCTTTTTGATGGACTTCCAGGAATATCTGGAAGAGTTTTACGCACGCTATAACGTTGAGCTGATCCGCGCTCCGGAAGGCTTCTTCTATCTGCGTCCGCGCTCCACCACGCTTATCCCGCGCTCGGTGCTCTCCGAGCTGGATATGATGGTCGGTAAAATCCTGTGTTACCTCTATCTCAGCCCGGAACGTCTGGCCAATGAAGGCATCTTCACCCAGCAGGAGCTTTACGACGAGCTGTTATCTCTGGCCGATGAAGGCAAGCTGCTGAAGCTGGTGAACAACCGCTCGACGGGCTCCGATCTCGATCGCCAGAAATTACAGGAAAAAGTGCGCTCTTCCCTGAACCGTCTGCGTCGTCTGGGCATGGTCTGGTTTATGGGCCATGACAGCAGCAAATTCCGCATCACCGAGTCCGTCTTCCGCTTTGGCGCCGACGTGCGCGCGGGCGACGACGCGCGTGAAGCACAGCTGCGTATGATCCGCGACGGTGAAGCGATGCCGGTCGAAAACCATTTACAGCTCAATGACGAGCATGAAGACAATCAGCCGGATAGCGGGGAGGAAGAGTAATGATTGAACGCGGTAAATTTCGCTCACTAACGCTGATTAACTGGAACGGCTTCTTTGCCCGAACCTTCGATCTGGATGATCTGGTTACGACGCTCTCCGGCGGTAACGGTGCGGGTAAATCCACCACCATGGCGGCCTTTGTCACGGCGCTGATCCCCGATTTAACGCTGCTGCACTTCCGTAACACTACCGAAGCGGGGGCCACAAGCGGCTCTCGTGATAAAGGCCTGCACGGTAAGCTGAAAGCGGGCGTCTGTTATTCCGTTCTGGACGTGATCAACTCCCGCCACCAGCGCGTGGTGGTGGGCGTACGTCTGCAACAGGTCGCGGGCCGCGATCGTAAAGTGGACATCAAACCGTTCGCGATCCAGGGGCTGCCAACCTCTATGCAGCCGACCGCGCTGCTGACCGAAACCCTCAACGAACGCCAGGCGCGCGTCCTGACGTTGCAGGAGCTGAAAGACAAGCTCGAAACCATCGAAGGCGTGCAGTTCAAGCAGTTCAACTCTATTACCGACTACCACTCCCTGATGTTCGATCTGGGCGTGGTGGCGCGTCGTCTGCGCACGGCATCCGACCGTAGTAAATACTACCGTCTGATCGAAGCCTCGCTGTACGGCGGTATCTCCAGCGCCATCACCCGCTCCCTGCGCGACTACCTGCTGCCGGAAAACAGCGGCGTGCGCAAGGCCTTCCAGGATATGGAAGCGGCGCTGCGTGAAAACCGCATGACGCTGGAAGCCATTCGCGTTACCCAGTCTGACCGTGACCTGTTCAAACATCTGATCAGCGAAGCCACCAACTACGTGGCGGCGGACTACATGCGTCACGCCAACGAGCGTCGCATTCATCTCGATCAGGCGCTGGAGTATCGCCGTGAGCTGTTTACCTCACGTAAGCAGCTGGTGGCAGAGCAGTATAAGCATGTCGAAATGGCGCGCGAGCTGGGCGAGCATAACGGGGCAGAAGGGGATCTGGAGGCAGATTATCAGGCTGCCAGCGATCACCTGAACCTGGTGCAAACCGCGCTGCGTCAGCAGGAGAAAATCGAGCGCTATGAAGCCGATCTCGATGAGCTGCAAATTCGCCTCGAAGAGCAAAATGAAGTGGTGGCGGAAGCCGCCGACATGCAGGAAGAGAACGAAGCCCGCGCCGAAGCTGCCGAGCTGGAAGTGGATGAGCTGAAAAGCCAGCTTGCCGATTACCAGCAGGCGCTGGACGTACAGCAGACCCGCGCGATTCAGTACACCCAGGCGCTCCAGGCGCTGCAACGTGCGAAAGAGCTGTGTCACCTGCCTGATTTAACGCCGGAAAGCGCCGACGAATGGCTGGAGACCTTCCAGGCCAAAGAGCAGGAAGCGACCGAAAAACTGCTCTCTCTCGATCAGAAAATGAGCGTCGCGCAAACCGCGCACAGCCAGTTTGAACAGGCTTATCAGCTGGTCGTGGCCATCAATGGCCCGGTTGCCCGTAGTGACGCCTGGGAAACGGCCCGCGAGCTGCTGCGCGACGGCGTTAACCAGCGCCATCTGGCCGAGCAGGTTCAACCGCTGCGCATGCGTCTGAACGAGCTGGAGCAGCGTCTGCGTGAACAGCAGGAGGCCGAGCGTCTGCTGGCTGACTTCTGCAAGCGTCAGGGTAAACAGGTCGATATCGACGACTTAGAAAGCCTGCATCAGGAACTGGAAGCGCGCATTGCCGCTCTTTCTGATTCCGTTTCCAGCGCCAGCGAACAGCGTATGACGCTGCGCCAGGAGCTGGAACAACTCCAGTCCCGCTCGCAAACGCTGCTACAGCGTGCGCCGGTCTGGCTGGCCGCGCAAAGCAGCCTCAGCCAGCTCAGCGAACAGTGCGGAGAAGAGTTTACGTCCAGCCAGGACGTCACCGAATACCTGCAACAGCTGCTGGAGCGCGAGCGCGAGGCGATTGTAGAGCGTGACGAAGTGGGCGCGCGTAAACGCGAAGTCGACGAAGAGATCGAACGTTTAAGCCAGCCGGGCGGTGCGGAAGATGCGCGCCTGAACGCCCTGGCAGAACGTTTTGGCGGCGTGCTGCTGTCCGAGATTTATGACGATGTGGGTCTTGACGATGCGCCGTACTTCTCCGCGCTGTATGGCCCGTCGCGTAACGCCATCGTGGTGCCCGATCTGTCGCAGATTTCCGAGCAGCTAGCAGGGCTGGAAGATTGTCCGGAAGATCTCTATCTGATCGAAGGGGATCCGCAGTCCTTCGATGACAGCGTTTTTAGCGTTGATGAGCTGGAAAAAGCGGTCGTCGTGAAAATCGCCGATCGCCAGTGGCGTTATTCGCGCTTCCCGGAACTTCCGCTGTTCGGTCGTGCGGCGCGTGAAAACCGTATCGAGAGCCTGCACGCCGAGCGTGAAACGCTCTCTGAACGTTTTGCCACGCTGTCGTTTGACGTCCAGAAAACCCAGCGTCTGCACCAGGCCTTCAGCCGCTTTATCGGCAGCCATCTGGCCGTTGCGTTTGACGCGGATCCGGAAGCAGAAATCCGCAAGCTCAACACCCGTCGCGGTGAGCTGGAGCGGGCGATTTCGAACCATGAAAATGATAACCAGCAGAGCCGCGTTCAGTTTGAACAGGCGAAAGAGGGCGTTGCTGCCCTTAACCGCATTCTGCCGCGCCTGAATCTGCTGGCGGACGACACGCTGGCCGACCGCGTGGATGAAATCCAGGAGCGCCTGGATGAAGCGCAGGAAGCCGCGCGTTTCGTTCAGCAGCACGGTAACCAGCTGGCTAAGCTGGAGCCAGTCCTGTCCGTATTGCAGAGCGATCCGGAGCAGTTTGAACAGTTAAAAGAAGATTACGCCTGGTCCCAGCAGGTGCAGCGCGAAGCGCGTCAGCAGGCGTTTGCCCTGACGGAAGTGGTTCAGCGCCGCGCGCACTTCGGCTACTCCGATTCCGCTGAAATGCTGAGCGGCAACAGCGATCTGAACGAAAAGCTGCGCCAGCGCCTTGAGCAGGCGGAAGCAGAACGTACCCGCGCCCGTGAAGCCATGCGTAGCCATGCCGCGCAGCTGAGCCAGTACAGCCAGGTCATGGCCTCGCTGAAAAGTTCGTTCGACACCAAGAAAGAGCTGTTAAACGATCTGCATAAAGAGCTTCAGGACATCGGCGTACGCGCCGACAGCGGTGCAGAAGAGCGCGCGCGCATTCGTCGCGACGAGCTGCACAGCCAGCTCAGCAACAACCGCGCTCGCCGCAATCAGCTGGAAAAAGCGCTGACCTTCTGCGAAGCGGAGATGGACAACCTGACCCGCCGCCTGCGCAAGCTGGAACGCGACTACCACGAGAAGCGCGAGCAGGTCGTTACCGCTAAAGCGGGCTGGTGCGCGGTGATGCGTATGGTGAAAGACAACGGCGTTGAACGCCGTCTGCACCGTCGCGAGCTGGCCTACCTCTCCGGCGATGAGCTGCGTTCAATGTCGGATAAGGCGCTCGGTGCGCTGCGTCTGGCGGTGGCGGATAACGAACACCTGCGCGACGTGCTGCGCATGTCGGAAGATCCGAAACGTCCTGAACGCAAAATTCAATTCTTCGTGGCGGTTTATCAGCACCTGCGTGAACGTATTCGCCAGGACATCATCCGTACCGACGATCCGGTCGAAGCCATCGAACAGATGGAGATCGAACTGGGCCGTCTGACGGAAGAACTGACCTCCCGCGAGCAGAAGCTGGCTATCAGCTCACGCAGCGTGGCAAATATCATTCGCAAGACGATCCAGCGCGAGCAGAACCGTATTCGTCAGCTCAACCAGGGGCTGCAAAGCGTATCGTTCGGCCAGGTCAACAGTGTGCGTCTGAACGTTAACGTCCGTGAAGCGCACTCCACGCTGCTGGACGTGCTCTCTGAGCAGCACGAACAGCATCAGGATCTGTTCAACAGCAACCGTCTGACCTTCTCGGAAGCGCTGGCGAAGCTGTATCAACGTCTGAATCCGCAGATTGATATGGGGCAGCGTACGCCTCAGACTATCGGTGAAGAGCTGCTGGACTACCGAAACTATCTGGAAATGGAAGTGGAGGTTAACCGTGGCTCCGACGGCTGGCTGCGTGCCGAGTCCGGGGCGCTCTCTACCGGTGAAGCGATCGGTACCGGGATGTCGATTCTGGTGATGGTGGTTCAGAGCTGGGAAGATGAAGCGCGTCGTCTGCGCGGGAAAGATATCTCACCTTGCCGACTGCTGTTCCTTGATGAAGCGGCGCGTCTTGATGCCCGCTCTATCGCCACGCTGTTTGAGCTGTGCGACCGTCTTGATATGCAGCTGATTATCGCGGCGCCGGAAAACATCAGTCCGGAAAAAGGGACCACTTACAAGCTGGTGCGTAAGGTATTCCAGAACACCGAGCACGTTCATGTGGTCGGGCTGCGCGGTTTTGCACCGCAGCCGCCGGAGTCCTTACCGGGAACTGCTGACGCATCGTAACGCGTTTTGTTACCAAAAGCGGCGCAGAGGCGCCGCTTTTTTTATTCACTAAACTTGTACTTACGGCTGCGTTATCTTTAAACTTCTTTACATAAGGAGAGGCAACAGCGTTTATGCCTTCCTATACTGAAGAAAAGCCCCAATGTGATGGGCATGTCGTAAGAGAACAGGGGGCAAGGGATGTTGCTAAAAAAAAATCGTGGTCATCAGCTGTCTGCGCTGAGTTTGTGCCTGACGGTGATGTTTGCTCCACTGTTAAGCGCGCAGGCCAATGAGCCTGAAATCGTGCCGGTTGACAGTTCTGCGACCGTAGGAAGTCAACCGACGTCATTATCTGAACCGCTTGAGCAGTCAGCGGCGACGGCAATCATGGCGGGTATTAAACCGCTACCGGAAGGTATTAATCTCGACACGCTGCAACAACAGCTTCTTGCCGGGCTGCCTTCGGGTTACAAACCTGCGTATATCAATCAGTTAACGCTTCTCTACGCTGCGCGCGATATGAAACCCATGTGGGACAATCGCGATGCGGTGCGTGCGTTCCAGCAACAGCTGGCTGAGGTGGCGATTGCTGGCTTCCAGCCGCAGTTCACCACCTGGGTTGAGCTGCTGACTGACCCGTCCGTTACCGGACAGGCGCGCGATGTGGTGCTTTCCGATGCCATGATGGGCTACCTGCAATTTGTGGCGGGGATCCCGGTCAACGGCAACCGCTGGCTTTATAGCGACAAACCTTACAAGCTGGCCACGCCTGCGCTGTCGGTCATTAACCAGTGGCAGCTGTCGCTGGATAAAGGCGACCTGCCGCGCTTTATCGCAAGCCTGGCGCCGGCCCATCCGCAATACGCGACCATGCATCAGTCGCTGCTGACGCTGGTGGCGGATTCCCGCCCGTGGCCGCAGCTGCGCGGTACGGGCTCGTTGCGTCCTGGCCAGTGGAGCAGCGATGTGCCTGCGCTGCGCGAAATTCTTAAACGTTCCGGCGCGATGGAAAGCGGGCCGAAAATTGCCCTGCCGGGGGACGATCCGCAAAGCGTGGTGGTGAGTCCTTCCGCGCCGGTTAAACAGAAGAAACCGCAGGCGAGCGACAAACCCGCGGCGTACGATCGTGAACTGGTGGCGGCGGTTAAGCAGTTCCAGGCCGCTCAGGGTCTGGGGGCCGACGGCGTGATTGGTCAGTCCACGCGCGAGTGGTTAAACGTTTCTCCTGCGCAGCGCGCGGGCGTATTAGCGTTAAACATTCAGCGCTTGCGTTTACTGCCGGGCACGTTATCAACCGGTATTATGGTGAACATCCCGGCCTACTCGCTGGTCTATTACCAGAACGGTAGCGAGGTGCTGGCCTCACGCGTGATCGTCGGGCGTCCCGATCGTAAAACACCGATGATGAGCAGCGCGTTGAATAACGTCGTGGTGAACCCGCCGTGGAACGTCCCGCCGACGCTGGCGCGCAAGGATATCCTGCCGAAGCTATGGAACGATCCGGGGTACCTGGAGCGTCATAACTACACGGTCATGCGCGGCTGGAACAGCAAAGAGCCGATTGATCCTTATATGGTCGACTGGTCAACCATTACTGCCTCCAACCTGCCGTTCCGCTTCCAGCAGGCGCCGGGTGCGCATAACTCGCTGGGGCGTTACAAATTCAACATGCCAAGTTCAGATGCGATCTATCTGCACGATACGCCAAACCACAACCTGTTCCAGAAAGATACGCGCGCGCTTAGCTCCGGCTGCGTTCGCGTAAATAAAGCCTCTGAACTGGCGAATATGCTTTTACAGGATGCGGGCTGGAACGACACGCGAATTTCAGATGCTCTGAAGCAGGGGGATACGCGTTACGTGAATATTCGTCACAATATTCCGGTCAATCTTTATTATCTGACCGCGTTTGTTGGCGACGATGGGCGGACCCATTATCGTACAGATATTTACAATTATGATCTGATCTCGCGATCCAGCGCACAAATTTTGCCAAAAGCGGAACAATTAATCAGGTAAATGAAGCAGTTCTGGGGAAACGATTGTCGTAAGTTATGGTGAAAAGGCGGCTGTAGTGCTCCAGGCCGCATTTTTACTGGGGTTGGGTGCCTTGACGTAGGTTCTATTGCCAGTTAAGGTGCCCTTCGTGCGCTAAGCATATTTACGATTTCATTGACCTGTAGACCTGATTATCATGGACAAATTTGACGCTAATCGCCGCAAACTGCTGGCGTTAGGTGGTGTTGCGCTCGGCGCGGCGGCCATCTTGCCTACGCCAGCATTTGCCACCCTCTCGACACCTCGTCCGCGTATTTTAACGCTCAACAATCTGCATACCGGTGAGTCGCTTAAAGCGGAATTTTTCGATGGCAGAGGCTATATTCAGGATGAATTAGCAAAACTAAACCATTTTTTCCGTGATTTCCGCGCGAATAAAATAAAAGCCATCGATCCTGGATTATTCGATCAGCTTTTCCGCCTCCAGGGCCTGCTCGGAACCAGCAAGCCTGTGCAACTCATCTCCGGTTATCGCTCTCTTGATACCAATAATGAACTGCGCGCCCATAGCCGTGGGGTAGCGAAAAAAAGCTATCACACCAAAGGACAGGCGATGGATTTTCATATTGAAGGCGTTTCGTTAGCCAATATTCGCAAAGCTGCGTTATCTATGCGTGCAGGTGGTGTAGGATATTACCCCAGCAGCAACTTTGTACATATTGATACCGGGCCGGTTCGGCACTGGTAATAACGAAATACAGGAGCAGTATGAACTATCGTATTATTCCGGTTACCGCGTTCGCACAGAACTGTTCGCTTATCTGGTGTGAACAAACCAAACTGGCCGCGCTTGTCGATCCCGGTGGTGACGCCGAGACCATCAAGCAAGAAGTCGCCGCGTCGGGTGTGACGCTGATGCAGATTTTGCTGACCCATGGTCATCTCGATCATGTGGGGGCTGCGGCGGAGCTGGCGCAACATTACGGTGTGCCGGTGATTGGCCCGGAAAAAGAAGATGAGTTCTGGTTGCAAGGGTTACCCGCCCAAAGCCGCATGTTTGGTCTCGATGAGTGTCAACCGCTGACGCCCGATCGCTGGCTGAACGAAGGGGAGAGCGTTAACGTAGGGAATGTGACTTTACAGGTGTTGCATTGTCCTGGGCATACGCCAGGTCATATCGTCTTCTTTGATGATAAATCGCGGCTGCTGATTTCCGGCGATGTGATTTTCAAAGGCGGCGTAGGACGCAGCGATTTCCCGCGCGGCGATCACGGTCAGCTGATCCAGTCGATTAAACAGAAATTGTTGCCGCTGGGTGACGACGTGACGTTTATTCCGGGTCACGGCCCGATGTCGACGCTGGGTTATGAACGTTTGCACAACCCGTTCCTGCAAGATGAAATGCCGGTCTGGTAATTCTCTTTAAATAAAAAAGCCTGCATATCGCAGGCTTTTTTGTTTGTCATGCTTTACAGCACGGCAACGATGGCTTCGCACAGTGGCGCCATGTTGTCCGGGGTCATGCCCGCAACGTTGACGCGGCCAGACGCGACGGCGTAGACGCCAAACTCTTCACGCAGACGCAGAACCTGTTCTTTGGTCAGGCCGCTAAAGGAGAACATGCCGTTCTGCTTGATGATGAAGCTAAAGTCGCGGTTCGCGCCTTTCTCTGCAAGCGTGTTCACGAACAGCTGACGCATGCGCTGAATACGCTGGCGCATATCGTTCAGCTCTTGTTCCCAGATAGCGCGCAGCGCGTCGTTACCCAGGATCGTTGCAACAACGGACGCACCGTGAGCAGGTGGGTTGGAGTAGTTAGCGCGGATCACGGATTTCATCTGGCTGAAGGCGCGGTCAATGGTCTGATCGTCAGCCGCAACCAGCGTACAGGCGCCTACGCGCTCATTGTACAGGCCAAAGTTCTTGGAATAGGAGCTGGCAACAATCAGTTCCTGATGCACGGCGGCGAAGGCGCGCAGGCCTTCTGCATCTTCTTCCAGACCACGGGCAAAGCCCTGATAGGCGAAGTCGAACAGCGGCAGCCAGCCTTTTTCTACCGACATTTTCGCCAGCTGTTCCCACTGCTCAAGCGTCGGATCGATACCCGTTGGGTTATGGCAGCAGCCGTGGAACAGCACCACGTCACCCGCCTGCGCGTTGTTCAGGCTGGAGAGCAGACCGTCGAAGTCGAGAGTGTGATTTGCCGCATCATAGTAGGCATATTCACACACTTCCAGACCCGCAGAGTTAAACACGCCTTTGTGGTTCGGCCAGCTTGGGTTGCTGACCCACACGCGTTTAGCGGAGGTGTTTTTAGCCAGGAAGTCCGCCGCAACGCGCAGCGCACCGGTACCGCCAGGGGTCTGTGCCGTGCGGGCGCGCTTATCGTTAACGATCGCGCTGCCTTTACCGAACAGCAGTTCCTGCGTGCAGCGACCAAATTCAGGGATACCATCAATACCGAGGTAGTTCTTGGTGGTTTCATTTTCCAGCAGATACTGCTCAGCTTTCTTAACGCTGGTCAGTACCGGAGTTTTGCCGGTTTCATCTTTATATACACCAATACCCAGGTTGATTTTGCCAAGGCGGTCGTCGGCACGAAACAGATCGGCCAGGCCCAGAATAGGGTCGGCAGGAGCGGCGGTAATGTTCTCAAACATGACGAAGTTCCATTGTGATTACAGAAGTGAAATCCGCTATCAGGTTAACGGTAGATTTACAAAATGCCAACCGTTTGCGACGAAAAGCGTGCTGCTTTTCAAAAGTCGCCATTATTTTCTGTCGGGCATAAAAAAACAGGGCCGAAGCCCTGTTTCTCAAGCATATAACAAAGTGGTGTACTGATTAGAACTGGTAAACGATACCAACCGCTGCCTGATCGTCAGTCGCCAGACCAGCGGCTTCAGAGTAGGAGTTGTCGTCCAGCAGGTTGAATTTGTACGCAGCGTACACGTTCATGTTCTTGTTGAAGTAGTACCAGGTACCCACTTCGATGTATTTCACCAGGTCAGCATCGCCGCCGCCGAAGGTAGAGCCGTTAGCAGTACGACCTTTCAGGTCCTTACCTTTAGACTGCACGTAGCCCACGGATGGACGCAGACCGAAGTCGAACTGGTACTGAACAACCGCTTCGATGTTCTGAGTTTTGTTTGCGAAGTTGTTGTCAGCTTCACGGGTCATGTTAGTGGTTTCAGCGTACTGAACCGCTGCATAGATGTTGTTCGCATCGTATTTAGCTGCGGTAGACCATGCTTCTGCACGATCGCCGCCTGCGCTTGCCCAGTCAGCAGAGGTGCCAGCGGCAACCTGCTCGTTGGTACGGTCAGCAGTTTCATAACCCGCTGCCAGCGCGAAGCCTTCACCCAGTTCGTACTGAACAGAGGAGCTGAAGCCGTCGCCGTTACCTTTCGCGCCGTTACCGCCACGACCGATGCTGATCAGCTGGCCATCGTCGGTGTAAGTTGGGGAAATCACGTTGCTGCGCTCGTTTTTGCCCTGATATTGCAGAGCAAAGCTCAGGCCATCAACCAGGCCGAAGAAGTTTTTGTTACGGTAGGTCAGCAGGCCGGAAGCACGACCGTTCATGAAGTTGTCAGTTGCAACCCATGAGTCGCCGCCCCACTCAACCAGCATATCGGTGTAAGCCGCTGCGTCGTAGATAGCACCGTAGTTACGACCGTAGTCCAGAGAACCTGCATCGCCGAAGTTCAGACCAGCAAATGCCAGACGGGTCTTAGTACCCTGAGAACCTTCCGCGTTGGACGCATCCATGTTGTATTCCCACTGACCGTAACCAGTGATCTGGTCATTGATCTGGGTTTCACCTTTGAAGCCGATACGGGCATAGGTGGTGTCTTCGTTGCTGGTGTCACCGTTGGTGGTCCAGATGTGCTCACCAACTGCTTTACCGTAGAAGTCCAGCTTGTTAGCGTTTTTGTTGTAGATTTCAGCAGCGTTTGCTGCACCAGCTACCAGCAGAGCAGGGATAACCACTGCCAGAATATTGCGCTTCATCATTATTTATTACCCTCATTGGTTTTTTTATGACACTCGCCACTGCCGTCAATAAATTCTGTCAATAAATATTTCCGGAACTATTGATGAGAGTTTGGTGTCTTTATGTGTCTGACAGGCATCTTTCCATTCATAGAACCGTTTCGCTAGCCTGAAAATGCTACAATTCTCAAGATTGAGTAACAAAAAGAAATAATGTGTAAGAGAATGTGTAAAATCAGGAACTTTGTGAAGCACCTCAAATTTCAGAACGACCTGGCGAAATATCAGCCTGACTCAATCCTATATATATGAATTGCTTATATTTATTTTGGATAAAGGGATTTCATATAAACAGAAGTTAAACGGCTCATTTTTTCTTATGAATAAAAATAGCCTTCCAGAAGGCCATTAATCGTCTGAAAATTGTGCTAAAGCGTAAGAAAGGTATTAAGCGCAATAAGAATGCGGTTTATTTTTTGTTCGTAGATGTTTCTGGGAAACAAAAGGTAACAACCAGGGGTTTTGACGGGGTTGAGCTTTAAAGATGCTTACTTTTCGCTGACGAAAACTGACAGAGCAGAATAAAATAATGGCCAGCAATTGCTGGCCATTTTAAATACCGCGGAATTAGAAGCTTGCGTTACGCGGGGTACGTGGGAATGGGATCACGTCGCGAACGTTCTGAACGCCGGTCACGTAGGCGATCAGACGCTCAAAGCCCAGACCAAAGCCGGAGTGTGGTACGGTGCCGTAACGACGCAAGTCACGATACCAGCTGTAATCTGCCGGGTTCAGACCCATCTCTTCCATACGGGCGTCCAGCACGTCCAGACGCTCTTCACGCTGAGAGCCACCGATGATTTCACCAATGCCCGGTGCCAGAACGTCCATCGCGGCAACGGTTTTACCGTCTTCGTTAAGGCGCATATAGAAGGCCTTAATGTCTTTCGGGTAGTTTTTCACCACAACCGGTGCTTTGAAGTGTTTCTCTGCCAGATAACGTTCATGCTCGGAGGAGAGATCCACGCCCCAGTAAACCGGGTTCTCGAACTTCTCACCGCATTTTTCGAGGATGGCGACCGCATCGGTATAGTCAACCTGCGCGAAGTCGGCGGACACGAAGCGTTCCAGACGGGCAATCGCATCGTTATCCACGCGCTCGGCGAAGAACTTCATGTCGTCAGCGCGTTCTTCAAGTACCGCTTTGAAGACGTATTTCAGCATCGCTTCTGCCAGACCCGCCACATCGTTCAGATCGGCGAAGGCCACTTCCGGCTCCAGCATCCAGAATTCCGCCAGGTGGCGGCTGGTGTTGGAGTTTTCCGCGCGGAAGGTTGGGCCGAAGGTGTAGATTTTAGACAGCGCACAGGCGTAGGTTTCGCCGTTGAGCTGGCCGGAAACCGTCAGGAAGGCCTCTTTACCAAAGAAGTCTTTGTCGTAATCTACTTTGCCTTCCGGCGTGCGCGGCAGGTTTTCCATATCCAGCGTGGAAACGCGGAACATCTCGCCAGCGCCTTCGGTGTCGGACGCGGTGATCAGCGGCGTCGATACCCAGAAGTAACCCTGCTCATCGAAGAAGCGATGCAGCGCCTGCGCCAGGGTGTGACGCACGCGGGCAACTGCACCGATCAGGTTGGTGCGCGGGCGCAGGTGAGCCACTTCACGCAGGTACTCGATGCTGTGGCGTTTTGCCGCCATCGGGTAGGTATCAGGATCTTCAACCCAGCCGGTCACTTCAATCGCTGAAGCCTGAATTTCAAAGCTCTGGCCCTGGCCCGGAGAAGCAACGACCACACCGGTGACGATCACGGAGCAGCCTGTCGTCAGGTGCAGGACGTCATCATTGTAATTGGGCAGAGAATTATTGATGACGGCCTGTACAGGATCAAAGCAGGAACCGTCATAGACGGCGAGGAAGGAGATGCCAGCTTTAGAATCTCGGCGAGTACGCACCCATCCGCGCACGGTGACTTCTTGGTCAACGGCGACGCGGCCCTGGAGTACGTCGGCTACAGGCACAACGCTCATAATAATCTCTCTGTTAATTGACGGAATAATATAACCTTGTCCGCCCTCATAGGGGGGATATCTATGTTACCTGGCATCCGCCATCAGACAAGCAGATTTCGCAGTCAAAAGAGAAGAAATCAGAAATAAATAAGAAGAAGGGAGCCTGAAGGCTCCCAGAAGCGGTTAACTGGCTTTTTTGACCTGAGGCAGATCGAAGGCTTTGCGCAAGGCACGAACAAAGGCTTTGTCGTGGCAGATGGTTTTGCCCGGGCTGTCGGAGAGTTTTGCCACCGGCTTACCGTTACATTCCACCAGCTTTATGACGATGTTCAGAGGTTTTACCTGGGGAAGATCGCAGCTCAGGCGGGTGCCGATACCGAAGCTCAGGTTCACTCGAGACGAGAAATGACGATACAGGTCGACCGCTTTCGGCAAATCGAGATTATCAGAGAAGACCAGCACCTTGCTCATCGGGTCGATACCCAGTTTTTCGTAGTGGGCAATGGCTTTTTCGCCCCATTCAACCGGATCCCCGGAGTCGTGGCGTAGCCCCTGGTAGCGCCCGGCAAACTCAGGGCCAAAGTCGCGCAGGAAGGCGTCCATGGTGATACAGTCGGTCAGGGCGATACCCAGCTGGTCCGGGTATTCATCCAGCCATGCGGCCAACGCGGCGCGCTGGCTGTTGGCGAGGTCAGGGCTGATCTGCTGATGCGCCTGGAACCACTCGTGCGCCTGGGTGCCCATCGGGGTAAGATCGAGGCGGCGCGCCAGGTCGTAATTGCTCGTGCCCACAAACCACGGCTCCTGCTGCAAGCGCATGACGATGGCCTGCTGCACCTCGCGTGAGAAACGACGGCGCGTGCCGAAGTCCATCAGGCGGAAGCGGGACATATCCAGATCGTCGGTCAGCGCGGCGAACTCAATGAGTTTGTTTTCCAGCGTTGCCACGGCCTCCGTCACGCCCACCTCTGGCGAGCGGTAGCGGTGGGCGAGCTCGCTGATCACCGCCAGTAAAGGCACTTCCCACATGATCACTTCACGCCACGGCCCTTCAAGACGGATATTGAGCTTACCGTTATCGTTGGTGACGGTGACCTGCTGCGGGTTATAGCGGAAGTCGCGCAGCCAGTTAAGGTAGTCGGCTTTGAAAAAGGGGAGGCCTGAAAGCCACTGGTATTCGTCTTCCGACAGCGTCAGATGCTGCATAGCATCGACCTGTTCGCGAATAGAGTCTGCGTAGATACCCAGCAAGTCGTCGCCCCGGCAGCGAAACTCCGCCGCAACGTGGACGTCATAATAATGGTGGAAAACGGCTTGCTGCATATGCAGTTTATACGCATCGGTATCCAGCAACGTATGCAGAACAGGGGCAGCGAATTGAGTCATAGGTGCGCAGTAGCATCCTCTCACAGGAGCGTTTAGTACAATAAACAACTCCGGAGTATACCTTGTTTAGTGATTTATTGAACCCCGATCACAACATAAGCCGCATTTATGGTCGAGCGCATTTCGTGCCCCTTGTTATATAAATGTAGCGAAAAAGGGATTTACACCTGAAAAGATGAACATTCTGCATAGCGCGTTTTACACAACAGGAATATATTGAAACGTTACACGACAAACGATGCATAAGGTTTTCTATGACACAACAGCCACAAGCCAAATACCGCCACGACTACCGTGCGCCGGATTACCTGATTAGCGATATCGATCTGACTTTTGACCTGGATGCCACTAAAACCGTTGTGACGGCGGTGAGCCAGGTAACGCGCCAAAGCGCCTCGGCTGTTCCGCTGCGTCTTGACGGTGAAGACCTGACCCTGGTCTCCCTGCATATAAATGAAGAAGCCTGGACGGACTATAAAGAAGAAGGCAACCAGCTGGTCATCGACAACCTGCCGGAACGCTTTACGCTGCGCATCGTAAACGAAATTAGCCCGGCGTCGAACACGGCGCTGGAAGGGCTTTACCAGTCTGGCGTGGCGCTCTGCACCCAGTGTGAAGCCGAAGGCTTCCGCCACATCACCTGGTATCTGGATCGCCCGGACGTGCTGGCGCGCTTCACCACCAAAATCATCGCCGACAAAACGCTCTATCCGTTCCTGCTCTCCAACGGTAACCGCATTGCGGAAGGCGAGCTGGACAACGGCCGTCACTGGGTACAGTGGCAGGATCCGTTCCCGAAACCGTGCTACCTGTTTGCGCTGGTGGCGGGGGACTTCGACGTCCTGCGTGACACCTTCAAAACCCGCTCTGGCCGCGACGTGGCGCTGGAGCTGTTCGTGGACCGTGGCAATCTTGACCGCGCGCCGTGGGCAATGACCTCGCTGATCAACTCAATGAAGTGGGACGAGGAGCGCTTTGGCCTCGAATACGATCTCGACATCTATATGATCGTTGCCGTCGACTTCTTCAACATGGGCGCGATGGAGAACAAAGGGCTAAATATCTTTAACTCCAAATACGTGCTGGCGCGTACCGACACCGCCACCGATAAAGATTATCTCGATATCGAACGCGTCATTGGTCACGAGTACTTCCACAACTGGACCGGCAACCGCGTCACCTGCCGCGACTGGTTCCAGCTGAGCCTGAAAGAGGGGCTCACCGTGTTCCGCGATCAGGAGTTCAGCTCCGATCTGGGTTCACGCGCGGTTAACCGCATCAATAACGTGCGCACCATGCGCGGGTTGCAGTTCGCGGAAGACGCCAGCCCGATGGCGCACCCGATCCGCCCGGACAAGGTGATTGAGATGAACAACTTCTACACCCTGACGGTGTATGAGAAGGGTTCTGAAATCATCCGTATGATCCACACCCTGCTGGGCGAAGAGAATTTCCAGAAAGGGATGCAGCTGTACTTTGAGCGTCACGACGGCAGCGCCGCCACCTGCGACGACTTTGTGCAGGCGATGGAAGATGCTTCTAACGTTGACCTCTCGCACTTCCGCCGCTGGTACAGCCAGGCCGGGACGCCGATTGTGTCCGTTAAAGACGACTACAACCCGGAAACCGAGCAGTACACGCTGACCATCAGCCAGCGCACGCCGCCAACCGCCGAGCAGGAAGAGAAGCACCCGCTGCACATTCCGTTCAGCATTGAACTGTACGACAACGAAGGGAAAGTCATCCCGCTGCAAAAGGGCGGCCATCCGGTTCATTCCGTTCTGAACGTAACCCAGCCGGAGCAGACCTTTATCTTTGATAACGTCTACTTCCAGCCGGTTCCGGCGCTGCTGTGCGAGTTTTCTGCGCCGGTGAAGCTGGAATATAAGTGGAGCGATCAGCAGCTGACCTTCCTGATGCGTCACGCGCGTAACGACTTCTCCCGCTGGGATGCGGCTCAGAGCCTGCTTGCTACCTACATCAAGCTCAACGTGAACCGCCATCAGCAGGGCCAGCCGCTGTCGCTGCCTGTTCACGTCGCGGACGCGTTCCGCGCGGTGCTGCTGGACGAGCATATCGACCCGGCGCTGGCAGCCGAAATCCTGACCTTACCGTCAGCGACGGAAATTGCCGAGCTGTTTGAGATCATCGATCCGATTGCTATTGTGGCGGTGCGTGAAGCGCTGACCCGCACGCTGGCGACCGAGCTCGCGGACGAGTTCCTCGCGATTTACAACGCCAACAAACTGGACGAATATCGCGTTGAACACGCGGATATCGGCAAGCGTTCCCTGCGCAACACCTGCCTGCGCTATCTGGCGTTTGGTGACGTTGAGCTGGCGAACACGCTGGTCAGCAGACAGTATCACGACGCCGACAACATGACCGATGCGCTGGCTGCCCTGGCCGCAAGCGTTGCCGCCGAACTGCCGTGCCGCGATGCGCTGATGCAGGAGTACGACGACAAGTGGCATCAGGATGGTCTGGTGATGGACAAATGGTTCATTCTGCAAGCCACCAGCCCGTCTGAAAATGTGGTCAGCACCGTGCGCGGTCTGCTCAAACACCGTTCGTTCACCATGAGCAACCCGAACCGCGTGCGTTCGCTGATTGGCGCCTTTGCCAGCAGCAACCCGGCCGCGTTCCATGCGGAAGACGGCAGCGGTTATCAGTTTATGGTTGAAATGCTGACCGAGCTGAACAGCCGTAACCCGCAGGTGGCGTCGCGTCTGATTGAGCCGCTGATCCGCCTGAAACGCTACGATGCCGAGCGCCAGGCGAAGATGCGTGCCGCGCTTGAGCAGCTGAAAGGTCTGGAGAATCTGTCCGGGGATCTGTACGAGAAGATTTCTAAGGCTTTGGCGTAATAGGTAAAAGCAAAACGGCAACTTCGGTTGCCGTTTTTAGTGTTTTCTCCCTCTCCCTGTGGGAGAGGGCCGGGGTGAGGGCATCAGGCATTCGCCGTCTTCAGCGTCCGCTCACCCGCACCGCGCTTCATCACCCGCTCCAGCACTTCCGCCTCCAGCTCCGCCAGCCTGACCGAGCCCAGCCGGCGAGGGCGAGGAATATCCACCGTCAAATCCAGTCCAATTTTTCCGTCTTCTATTAATAGCACCCGGTCCGCCATCGCCACCGCTTCGCTCACGTCATGCGTGACCAGCAGAACCGTAAAGCCGTGCTCCTGCCAGAGCGATTCAATCAAATCCTGCATCTCGATCCGCGTCAGCGCATCCAGCGCGCCCAGCGGTTCATCGAGCAGCAGCAGACCGGGGCGATGGATCAAGGCACGCGCCAGCGCCACGCGCTGCTTTTGCCCGCCGGACAGCGCCGCAGGCCACTCGCCCGCGCGAGTTTCCAGCCCGACGGCAGCCAGGGCCCGCTTTGCGCTCTCTTTCCAGTTTCCCTTCAGGCCCAGCCCGACGTTCTCAATCACCGTTTTCCACGGCAGCAGGCGCGCGTCCTGGAACATCATGCGGGTATCGTCCTGAATATCGGCAAGCGGCGTATTGCCTGCCAGAATTTCCCCGCCGTTAGGGGCTTCCAGCCCGGCCAGCAGCCGCAGCAGCGTACTCTTGCCGCCGCCGCTGCGTCCGACCACGGCGACAAACTGCCCGGCGGGAATGTGCAGATCCAATGCGTTCAGAATGGTGTTTTCGCCGTAGCGTTTGGTGACGCCGTTCAGCAGCAGCGGCGTCCCCTGATTCAGTCGGGCGGTATTCATGCTTTTGCCTCCTGATGTGAATAGGCCGGGTTCCAGCGCAGCCAGATGCGTTCGAGCCACTGGGCGCTGACGTCGGCGAGTTTGCCGAGCAGGGCATAAAGAATGATGGCAACCACCACCACGTCGGTTTGCAGGAATTCACGCGCGTTCATTGCCAGATAGCCAATCCCGGAGTTGGCGGAAATGGTTTCTGCCACAATCAGCGTCAGCCACATCAGGCCGAGGGCGAAACGCACGCCGACCATAATCGAGGGCAGGGCGCCCGGGAGGATCACGTGGATGAACAGCGCGAAACCGGATAACCCGTAGCTGCGCGCCATCTCCACCAGCCCGCGATCGATATTGCGGATCCCGTGCCAGGTGTTGATATAAATCGGGAACAGCGTCCCCAGCGCGACGAGAAAGATTTTGGCGCTCTCATCAATGCCAAACCACAAAATGACCAGCGGGATCAGCGCCAGATGCGGCACGTTGCGCAGCATCTGAATCGAGGTGTCCAGCAGCCGCTCGCCCCAGCGGGACAGGCCGCTGATTAATCCCAGCACCAGACCAATGCTGCCGCCAATCGAGAAGCCAATCACCGCCCGCCAGGAGCTAATCGCCAGATGCTGCCACAGCTCACCGCTGACGCTCAGCGACCAGAACGCCTCAACGACGCCCTCCGGAGAGGGCAGAATGCGGCTCGACAGCCAGCCGGTTGACGACGCAAGCTGCCAGATAACCACAATGCCGACGGGCACAAACCAGGGGGCGGCACGCAGCAGCCATTTTTGGGAGGTGGCAGACATATCGGCTCCTTAGCTTTGCGCCGCTTTTCGCGGAATAAATTCGTTGGCGACCGCTTCACCCTGCAACTGTAGCGGGCGAGGCTGCGGGATCTCCGGGATGGCGACGTCGAGGTGCGGGAATAACAGCTCGCCCACCTTGTAGGCCTCTTCCAGATGCGGGTAACCGGAGAGGATAAAGCTGTCGATCCCGAGATCGGCATATTCATTAATGCGTGCCGCCACGGTTGGTCCATCTCCGACCAGCGCCGTGCCTGCGCCGCCTCGCACCAGCCCCACGCCTGCCCACAGGTTCGGGCTGATCTCCAGCTGCTCGCGTTTTCCGTTGTGTAGCGATGCCATGCGGTGCTGGCCGACGGAGTCGGTTTTGGCGAAGGCCGCCTGCGCTTTGGCGATGGTCTCGTCGTCCAGATGTGAGATCAGGCGGTCGGCGGCCTGCCACGCCTCGGCGTTGGTCTCGCGCACGATGACGTGCAGGCGAATACCGAATCGTACCGTGCGGCCCTGCGCCGCCGCTTTCGCGCGCACCTGGGCAATTTTCTCTTTTACCAGCTCCGGCGGCTCGCCCCAGGTCAGGTAGAGATCAACCTGCTCCGCCGCCAGATCCTGCGCCACGTCGGAAGAGCCGCCAAAATAGAGGGGCGGGCGCGGCTGCTGCACCGGCGGGAAGTAGAGTTTCGCGTCGCGTACGTGAATATGCTTGCCTTCGAAGGTGACGGTTTCCCCCTCCAGCAGGCGTCGCCAGACGCGGGTAAATTCCGCCGAGGCTTCATAACGTTCCGTATGATCCAGAAACACGCCATCGCCAGCCAGCTCCTGCGGATCGCTGCCGGTCACCAGGTTGAACAGCGCACGCCCGTTCGACAATCTGTCGAGCGTGGCGGCCTGACGCGCCGCAACGGTCGGGGAGACCACGCTTGGACGCAGCGCGACGAGGAACTTCAGGCGCTGGGTCACCGGGATCATGGAGGCCGCGACCAGCCAGGCGTCTTCGCAGGAACGTCCAGTAGGGATCAGCACGCCGGTAAAGCCGATGCGGTCGGCGGCCTGCGCAATCTGCTGAAGGTAGCCGTGGTCAACCGGGCGGGAGCCTTCTTCTGTGCCAAGATAGTGACCATCACCGTGGGTGGGTAAAAACCAGAATAGATTCAGACTCATGATTTCTTTCCTTCAATGCCAGTGGGTTGCCAGATGCGTTCGCGGATGTTCACCTGTTTTGGAACCAGGCGGTTCTGATAGAAGAGGTCAGCGGTTTGTTGCTGGAGCGCAGCGACGTGCGCATCCACCGGGGTAATGGTGGTCGGTGGACGGTGGTCGAGATAGCTGGCAATGACCGGCTCAGGCAGCCCCATCGTTTTCGCCAGCAGGGCGATGCTCTCGCTGCGCTTGCTCTGCGTCAGCGCATCGGCCTGGGTAAAGGTATCAAGCACGCCCTGAATAAAGGCGCCGTTTTTCTCGGCGTACGGACGCGCGGCGAGATAGAACGAGCCGGTCTGCTTCAGGGTGGAGCCATCTTTCAGCACCCGCACGCCGCCCTGGAGAAGCGCGGCGGAGTAGTACGGATCCCAGATGGCCCATGCATCCACGTTACCCTGCTGGAAGGCAGCGCGTGCGTCTGCGGGCGTCAGGTAGACGGGCTGGATGTCGGTAAATTTCAGCCCTGCCTCCTGTAAGGCGCGCAGCAGCAGGTTATGGGAGCTGGAACCTTTCTGGAACGCAACCTTTTTGCCTTTGAGCTCAGCGACGCTCTTGATGGCGCTGTTTTCAGGCACCAGGATCACTTCCGCTTTTGGCTTAGCGGGCTCTACGCCGACATACACCAGATCCGCGCCCGCGGCCTGGGCAAATATCGGCGGGATGTCCCCGGTACTGCCGAGATCGATACTGCCGACGTTAAGCGCCTCCAGCATCTGCGGCCCGGCCGGGAACTCAACCCAGGAGAATTTGGTGTCCGGGTAACGTTTTTCTAAAAGCTGATGGCTTTTGGCCAGCACCATGCTGACGCTGCCTTTCTGGTAGCCAATCCGCAGGCTGTCCGGTGCAGGGTCTGCCGCGTACGCCAGGGAAGAGAGGGCGACCAGCCCGGCCAGCCCCACGCGGGCTAAGGTTTTAAACATGGGCAACTCCTTGCGGTTGGCTGAAGGCGGGCACCTGAACGTCGCGGCGGTGCAGCGCCTGCCAGAAGGTTTCCAGGGCGCCGTCGAGGCGGGTTTGCAGGTTCGGCGTAAAGTGCGGCTTGTGCTGATAGTCGATAACCTGGGAGTCATCGGCGAAGACGCCGTGCAGGATCTCCTGCGCTTTTAAGGCATTCAGCACCGGCTTGAGGGCGTAATCGACCGCTAACAGATGGGCAACCGTGCCGCCCGTCGCCAGGGGTAGCACCACTTTTCCGTCCAGCGCGCGTTCCGGCAGCAGGTCGAGTAAGGTTTTTAATGCGCCAGAAAACGAGGCTTTATAAACAGGGGTCGCCACGATTAATCCGTCTGCCTCTTTAAGCTGTTCCGTCAGGGCCTTAAGCGCCGGGCTGTCGAAACGGGCATACAGCAGATCTTCCGGCTCAAAGTTGTGCAGGTTCCAGTGGCACACTTCAACGCCGATTGAGTTCAGCTTGTCGCGAGCATATTCCAGTAACGCGCTGGAACGGGAAGGGAAACGTGGACTTCCGGCCAGAGTAATGACGCGCATGTTTTCTCCTTATAACCAATTGTTTGCTTTTATCTAACATTCATAACAATTTTCTGGAGTGTGACACCGGGCGGTTATTCCACTAAATGATTTATCCGCAATTTAAAAGCCATAAACTGCATAAGAAGTCGCCTGAAAGGAAAACGATTGCGTTTTAAGCGGCTTTTTTGCCACAGGTCAATTCCCTTTCCGGACGGGATCGAAGATAATCCCCTCCCGGTTTGCACACCGGGAATCCAGGAGAGTTCATGTACTACCCCTTCGTTCGTAAAGCCCTTTTCCAGCTCGATCCAGAGCGCGCTCATGAATTGACATTCCAGCAGTTACGTCGCCTTACCGGCACGCCACTGGAAGCTCTGGTGCGCCAGAATGTTCCAGAAAAACCCGTGCAGTGCATGGGCCTGACCTTCAAGAATCCGCTGGGTCTGGCGGCCGGGCTGGACAAAAACGGCGAGTGTATTGATGCCCTGGGCGCGATGGGGTTTGGCTCCATCGAAATCGGCACGGTTACGCCGCGTCCGCAGCCGGGAAATGACAAACCGCGCCTGTTCCGTCTGGTCGAGGCTGAAGGTTTGATCAACCGCATGGGCTTTAATAACCACGGCGTTGATAACCTGGTTGAGAATGTAAAAAAAGCCCATTTTGACGGGGTTTTAGGCATTAATATCGGCAAGAATAAAGACACGCCGGTCGAGCAGGGTAAAGATGACTATCTGATTTGTATGGAAAAAGTCTATGCCTATGCCGGGTATATCGCGGTGAATATTTCCTCTCCCAATACCCCGGGCCTGCGCTCTTTGCAATATGGTGAAGCGCTGGACGATCTGCTTAGCGCGATTAAAAATAAGCAAAATGCGCTTCAGGCGATCCACCATAAATATGTTCCGGTGGCGGTGAAGATCGCGCCCGATCTTTCTGTCGAAGAATTGATCCAGGTGGCCGACAGTTTAGTTCGCCATAATATTGATGGTGTTATTGCCACCAATACCACGCTCGATCGTTCTCTCGTTCAGGGAATGAAAAATTGTGACGAAGCGGGGGGCTTAAGCGGTCGTCCGGTACAATTAAAAAGCACCGAAATTATTCGCGCGTTGTCTGCCGAATTAAAAGGCCGCCTGCCTATTATTGGCGTCGGTGGTATCGACTCCGTCATTGCTGCGCGTGAGAAGGTCGCCGCAGGCGCAACGCTGGTGCAAATTTATTCCGGCTTTATTTTTAAAGGCCCGCCGTTGATTAAAGAAATCGTTACGCATATCTAATCTTTTAGGTGTTATCAGACAACCAGGGCTTTATTTCCAGCCCTGGTTGTTTTATATTCCGTCATTGTTGCTTATTTAGACATTATGGTCTTTTATTATTGGTGTTAAAAGCGAAGCGGCAATCAGGACATTTTTAGAACAGGATGTTTGGGGGACGGGAGAGAGAAATGCGAATTAAACCTGACGATAACTGGCGCTGGTATTTTTGCGATGAGCATGACCGCATGATGCTCGATTTAGCCAATGGTATGTTGTTTCGCTCTCGTTTTGCTCGCCGAATGCTAACCCCAGATGCTTTCGCCCCTTCCGGTTTTTGCGTTGATGACGCTGCCCTTTATTTCTCATTTGAAGAGAAATGTCGCGATCTCGACCTCTCTAAAGAACAGCGTGCAGAACTGGTGCTTAATGCGCTGGTGGCTATTCGTTTCCTGAAACCGCAAATGCCAAAAAGCTGGCACTTTCAGGCGCACGGCATGAGCTGGACACCGGCTATCGGTGACGCAGCCAGCGTAAACCTCAGCGATACCGCCGAAGAGGTGAACCTGCTGGTGGTTGAGCCGGGCGAGAATGCGGCGCTCTGCTTGCTGGCGCAGCCCGGCGTGACGATTGCCGGGCGGATGATGCAGCTAGGGGATGCCATCAAAGTGATGAACGACAGGCTGAAACCGCAACTGCGCGTTGACGCCTTCAGCTTGGAGCAGGCGGTTTAAACGTCCAGCTGCACCGATGTTTTCGGAATGCAGCTACAGCATAAAATGGTTCCGTCATTGCCGATGGCTGATTTCTTCAGCGCGCTCACTTCCCCTTCAACCAGCTTGATTCGACAGCATCCGCAGATACCCGCACGACAGGAGTAGGGGACGCGAATTCCCGCCTGTTCCAGCTGCTCAAGTAACACCTGCTGATTGTTGCCGCGAATCACCTGACCCTGCCAGTGAATATCGACCACTGAAGTGGTCTCCATCTCGACGTCGACAAACTCCTCTTCCTGACCTGAGCCGTAGGCTTTTGCCGGACCGCGCGCGAGGATTTCAACCTCGTCGCCCACGCGGATCACGCCGCTGGAGCGCGGGATCAGGTTCTGACCAAAGTCCACGTCGCCGTTGTCCTGCGCGGTGCGAAATGATTGCAGGGTTTTCAGCGGCTCGCCGGACGGGTGCTTCTGGCCTTTCTCCGGGCTGACGGTGGTAAAGATGCAGCGGCTGCACGGCTTCACCACGTCAAAAATCACGCTGCCGATGCGGATCACTTTCCAGGTATCTTCATCCCAGGCCTCTGTGCCGGTGACCACCAGGTTAGGGCGGAACTGCTCCATCTGTACGCTGGCCTTGCAGCGCTGTTGTAAATCACGCAGCGAGGCTTCGTTGGTCAGCAGGAAAGGGAAACCGTCGGCGAAGGAGAGCGGTACCGCGTCGTGGCGCTTCACGCGGCGCGTCAGCTCAGGCCCGACCCAGCGCAGCTGAACGTCGCGGGAAAAGAACGGGCTCAGCCAGCGGTTGATGTCGTCAGGTGCGACCCGCGCGGTAAAATGGTTGCCCCACACTTCCGTTGGCGCATCCACAGGCGCAAAATCACTGAAGCGAACGACCGCGCTCGACCCATCCGGCGCGGTCAGGTGCAAGCCGTCATGCAGAGGGGAAGGGGTAAAGCGAACCATTTGCGGGAACTGGCGTGCTGTAATAAACGTACCGTCAGGCTCGGTGATCATAAATATACGATCGAAGGCAAATCCGCTCATGTCGGCCAGCGCGTGAGAAACGCCAATGCCGCGCATGGATTTCACCGGATGAATAAAAAGCCTGGATAAGGTCGCCACTGCACAGTCCCTCTTTTGAAAATAAGCCTTCAACTTTATGACATACACGCCATATTAGCTATAATGCGCGACAATTTTCTAAGTGTAAAAGTGATGATATGAATTCTCTGTTTGCCAGTACGGCCCGTGGGCTGGAAGAGCTGTTAAAAACTGAACTGGAAGCCCTGGGCGCGCAAGAGTGCCAGGTGGTTCAGGGTGGTGTCCATTTTGAGGGCGACACGCGGCTTATTTACCAGAGCCTGATGTGGAGCCGTCTGGCGTCGCGCATCATGCTGCCGATGAAAGAGTGCAAGGTCTACAGCGATCTTGATCTCTACACCGGCGTACAGATGATCGACTGGACAGAGATCTTCACGCCGGACGCCACCTTCGCCGTTCACTTCAACGGCGTCAACGATGAGATCCGCAACAGCCAGTACGGTGCGCTGCGCGTAAAAGACGCCATCGTTGACTGCTTCACGCGTAAAAATAAGGAACGTCCGAACGTCGATCGCGAAAACCCGGATCTGCGTATCAACGTCTGGCTGAACGGCGACACCGCCAGCATCTCTCTGGATCTGAGCGGCGCGGGTCTTCACCTGCGCGGCTACCGCGATCGTACCGGGATGGCGCCTATCAAAGAAAACCTGGCGGCGGCCATCGTGATGCGCTCCGGCTGGCAGCCGGGCACGCCAATGCTCGATCCGATGTGTGGTTCCGGTACGCTCCTGATTGAAGCGGCTATGCTGGCGACCGATCGCGCGCCTGGCCTGCATCGCGGGCAGTGGGGCTTTAGCGGTTGGGCGCAGCACGACGACGCCATCTGGAAAGAGGTGAAAGCCGAAGCCCAGACCCGCGCGCGCAAAGGCCTGGCAGAGTACACGTCCCACTTCTACGGTTCAGACAGCGACCCGCGCGTCATCGAACGCGCCCGCAGCAACGCCCGTCGCGCCGGTATCGGCGAGCTGATCACCTTCGAAGTGAAAGACGTGGCGAACCTGACTAACCCACTGCCGAAAGGCCCTTACGGTACGGTTATCAGCAACCCGCCTTACGGCGAACGTCTGGACAGCGAACCGGCGCTGATTGCTCTGCACAGCCTGCTCGGTCGCAATATGAAAGATTATTTCGGCGGCTGGAATCTGTCGCTCTTTAGCGCCTCACCGGAGCTGCTGAGCTGCCTGCAACTGCGCGCCGACCGTCAGTTTAAGGCGAAGAACGGCCCGCTGGACTGCGTGCAGAAAAACTACCATCTGGCGGAGAAATCAGCCGACAGCAAGCCGTCAGGCGTGGCGGAAGATTACGCCAACCGTCTGCGTAAAAACCTGAAGAAATTTGAAAAATGGGCGAAGCAGGAAGGCATCGAATGCTATCGCCTGTACGACGCCGACCTGCCGGAATATAACGTGGCGGTTGACCGCTACGCCGACTGGGTCGTGGTTCAGGAATATGCGCCACCGAAAACCGTGGATGCGCAGAAAGCGCGCCAGCGAATGCTGGACGTGATTGCCGCCACCATCGGCGTGCTGGGCATTTCGCCGAACAAGCTGGTGCTGAAAACCCGCGAGCGTCAGAAGGGCAAAAACCAGTATCAGAAGATGAGCGAGAAGGGCGACTTCATTGAAGTGGGCGAATACAACGCGCGCCTGTGGGTCAACCTGACCGATTATCTGGATACCGGCCTGTTCCTCGATCACCGCATTGCCCGCCGCATGCTGGGCCAGATGAGCAAAGGCAAAGATTTCCTTAACCTCTTCTCCTACACCGGCAGCGCCAGCGTTCACGCCGGGCTGGGCGGCGCGCGCAGCACCACCACGGTGGATATGTCCCGCACCTATCTGGAGTGGGCGGAGCGCAACCTGCGTCTGAACGGCTTAACCGGACGTCAGCATCGCCTGATGCAGGCCGACGTGCTCGGCTGGCTGCGCGATACCAACGAGCAGTTCGACCTGATCTTTATCGATCCACCGACCTTCTCCAACTCCAAGCGTATGGAAGATAGCTTTGACGTTCAACGCGATCACCTGCGCCTGATGACCGACCTGAAACGCCTGCTGCGTAAAGGCGGCACCATTATGTTCTCGAACAATAAACGCGGCTTCCGCATGGATCATGACGGTTTAGCAGCCCTGGGCCTGAAAGCACAAGAAATCAGCCAAAAAACGCTGTCCCAGGACTTCGCCCGTAACCGCCAAATCCATAACTGCTGGTTGATCACCGCGGTCTGAAAGGAAAAATAAATGTCATTAATTAGTATGCACGGTGCCTGGCTGTCGTTCAGCGACTCACCGCTTCTCGATAACGCTGAACTGCACATCGAAGATAACGAGCGCGTCTGTCTGGTAGGCCGTAACGGCGCGGGCAAATCGACGCTGATGAAGATCCTTAACCGCGAGCAGGGCCTGGATGACGGGCGTATCGTGTACGAGCAGGATCTGATTGTCTCCCGTCTGCAACAGGATCCGCCGCGCAACGTCGCGGGGACGGTGTATGACTTTGTCGCCGAGGGTATTTCTGAACAGGCGGAATACCTGAAGAGCTACCACGAGATCTCGCATCTGGTGATGACCGACCCGAGCGATAAAAACCTCAATGAGATGGCGCGTCTTCAGGAGCTGCTGGATCACCACGGCCTGTGGCAGCTGGAAAACCGCATCACCGAGGTGCTCGACCAGCTCGGCCTTGATGCGGATACGGAACTGGCTTCCCTGTCCGGCGGCTGGCTGCGTAAAGCGGCGCTGGGCCGTGCGCTGGTCAGCGGCCCGAAAGTGCTGCTGCTGGACGAACCGACGAACCACCTGGATATCGAAGCCATCGACTGGCTGGAAGGGTTCCTGAAAACCTTCGGCGGGACCATTATCTTCATCTCCCACGACCGTTCGTTTATCCGCAATATGGCGACGCGCATTGTCGATCTCGATCGCGGCAAGCTGGTCACCTATCCGGGCGATTACGACACCTATCTGCTGGAAAAAGAAGAAAACCTGCGCGTGGAAGAGCTGCAAAACGCCGAGTTCGATCGCAAGCTGGCGCAGGAAGAGGTGTGGATCCGTCAGGGCATTAAGGCGCGTCGTACCCGTAACGAAGGGCGCGTGCGCGCGCTGAAAGCGATGCGTCGTGAACGCAGCGAGCGCCGTGAAGTGATGGGCAGCGCGAAAATGCAGGTCGAAGAGGCCTCCCGCTCCGGCAAAATTGTCTTTGAGATGGAAAACGTCAACTATCAGGTTGATGGCAAAGTGCTGGTGAATGATTTCTCCGCTCAGGTTCAGCGCGGTGACAAAATTGCCCTTATCGGCCCGAACGGCTGCGGTAAAACCACGCTGCTTAAGCTGATGCTGGGACAATTGCAGGCCGACAGCGGGCGTATCCACTGCGGTACCAAGCTGGAAGTGGCTTACTTCGACCAGCACCGCGCGGAGCTGGATCCGGACAGAACGGTGATGGATAACCTCGCCGAAGGTAAACAAGAGGTAATGGTTAACGGCAAGCCGCGCCATGTTTTAGGCTATTTGCAGGACTTCCTGTTCCACCCTAAACGCGCGATGACGCCGGTGCGCGCCCTGTCCGGCGGTGAGCGTAACCGTCTGCTGCTCGCTCGATTATTCTTAAAACCAAGCAACCTGCTGATCCTCGATGAACCGACGAACGATCTGGATGTCGAAACGCTCGAATTGCTTGAAGAGTTAATTGATGGCTACCAGGGGACGGTAATGCTCGTGAGCCACGATCGTCAGTTCGTGGATAACACGGTCACCGAGTGCTGGATTTTTGAAGGCGAAGGGCGAATTGGTCGTTATGTCGGCGGTTATCACGACGCTCGCGGCCAGCAGTCTCAGTCGCTGATGCAAAAACAGGCGAAGTCCAAAATAGTACCGGAAACTGTTGTCGCAAAAGCAGAAACAGTTAAAAAATCCCCTGCTAAAATGAGCTATAACCTGCAACGCGAACTGGAAGCGCTACCCCAGCGCCTCGAAGAGCTTGAAGCCTCGCTTGAAGCACTCCAGGTTCAGGTCGCCGATGCATCATTCTTTACGCAACCGCACGACTATACTCAGAAAGTATTGGCTGACCTCTCCCAGGCCGAGAAGGCACTGGAAGAAGCTTTTGAGCGCTGGGAGTACCTTGAGTCTCTGAAAAACGGCGCATAAACAGGGATAAACTATGTGTGACCAGCACCATGCCGACAGGCATATATTATGCTCTCAATGCGATATGCTCGTTGCGCTGCCAGTGTTGGGTCACGGACATAAGGCTACCTGTCCACGCTGCGGCGCAACCCTGACTACCCAGTGGGACGCGCCAAGACAGCGTCCTACTGCCTATGCCATTGCTGCGCTGTTCATGCTGCTGCTCTCGAATCTCTTCCCCTTCATTTATATGAAGGTGGGAGGGATCACCAGTCAGGTCGATCTGCTCGAAATCCCTGGCGTGATGTTCTCGGAAGATTACGCCAGCCTCGGCACCTTTTTCCTTCTGTTTGTTCAGATAGTTCCGGCGTTTTGTCTGGTGGTGATCCTGCTGCTGGTCAACCGCGTGCGAATGCCCACCGCCCTGAAAATTAAGCTCGCGCGGATCCTGTTCCAGCTTAAAAGCTGGGGAATGGCGGAGATCTTCCTCGCGGGTATTTTGGTCAGCTTCGTAAAACTGATGGCCTACGGTGACGTGGGGATCGGCAGCAGCTTTATCCCCTGGTGCCTTTACTGTGTGCTGCAACTGCGCGCCTTCCAGTGCGTTGACCGACGCTGGGCGTGGGACGATATCGCCCCTGCGCCCGTGCTTTCGCAAAAGATAAAAGTGGGCGTGCCGGGCATCCGTCAGGGGCTGCGCTCCTGCTCATGCTGCACCGCGGTGCTACCCGCCGAGCAGGAAGTCTGTCCGCGCTGTGGAACCAAAGGCCACGTGCGGCGCAAAAACAGCCTCCAGTGGACCATGGCGCTGCTGGTCACCTCGATCATGCTGTATCTGCCCGCCAATATCTTGCCCATCATGATCACCGATTTGCTCGGCGACAAAATGCCGTCGACCATTCTGGCCGGGGTGATACTGCTGTGGGGAGAAGGTTCGTACCCGGTCGCGGGGGTGATTTTTATCGCCAGTATCATGGTGCCGACGTTGAAGATGATTGCAATTGCGTGGCTCTGCTGGGATGCCAAAGGCAACGGTAAACGCGACAGCGAGCGTATGCATTTGATTTATGAAGTTGTGGAGTTTGTTGGACGCTGGTCAATGATTGACGTGTTCGTCATTGCCGTTTTGTCTGCGCTGGTGAGGATAGGGGGATTGATGAATATTTACCCCGCTATGGGAGCGCTGATGTTTGCGTTGGTCGTTATTATGACCATGTTTGCGGCCATGACCTTCGACCCTCGTTTATCGTGGGATCGTGAGCCCGAGTCAAGCCATGAGGAAGAGTAAGAGCATGGAAAATAAGAGTGGAGAGGCCAAAGTGCAGAAGGTCAGGAATTGGTCGCCGGTGTGGATTTTCCCCATCGTGACCGCGCTGATCGGTGCATGGATACTGTTTTACCATTACAGCCATCAGGGGCCGGAAGTCACGCTGATCACCACCAACGCGGAGGGGATTGAAGGCGGGAAAACCACCATCAAGAGCCGCAGCGTGAATGTGGGGGTGGTTGAAAGCGCGACCCTGACGGACGATCTGACCCACGTTGAAATTAAGGCGCGCCTGAATGCCGGAATGGAAAAACTGTTGCAAGGTGACTCCGTCTTCTGGGTCGTCAAGCCGCAGGTCGGGCGTGAAGGGATCAGCGGGCTAGGCACGCTGTTATCAGGCGCGTATATCGAGCTGAAGCCGGGCAATAAAGGCGCCCAGCCAGCGCAGTATCAGCTTCTGGACGCGCCGCCTCTCGCGCCGCCGGACGCTAAAGGCATTCGCGTGATCCTCGACAGTAAAAAAGCGGGACAGCTCTCCGCGGGCGATCCGGTGCTTTTCCGTGGCTATCGCGTGGGATCGGTTGAAACCAGCACCTTCGATCCGCAAAAGCGCACCATCAGCTACCAGCTGTTTATCAACGCGCCAAACGATCGCCTGGTCACCAGCAACGTGCGTTTCTGGAAAGACAGTGGTATTGCCGTCGATCTGACCTCTGCGGGAATGCGTGTTGAAATGGGCTCACTGACCACCCTATTTGGCGGCGGCGTCAGTTTTGATGTGCCTGAAGGACAGGATCTGGGTCAGCCGGTTGCCGAAAAAACCGCGTTCAGGCTGTTTGACGATCAAAAAAGTATTCAGGATGCGCTCTATACCGATCACATCGACTACCTGATGTTCTTTAAAGATTCCGTGCGTGGCCTCCAGCCGGGCGCGCCTGTGGAATTCAGAGGGATCCGTTTAGGTACGGTCGGACAGGTGCCGTTCTTCGTGCCGGGCCTTAAGCAGATGCTGGATGATGATTACCGCATTCCGGTGCTGATCCGTATCGAACCGGAGCGTCTGATCAACCAGATTGGTGAGAATCAGGATATCGGTGAACATATCTCCGATCTGATGAATCGCGGCCTGCGCGGCTCGCTGAAAACCGGCAACCTGGTGACCGGCGCGCTGTACGTGGATATGGACTTCTATCCGAAAGCGCCGGCGATCACCGGTATTCGCGAGTTCGGCGGTTATAAGATTATCCCAACGGTGAGCAGCGGCCTGGCGCAGATCCAGCAGCGACTGATGGATACGCTGGATAAGATTAACAATCTGCCGCTCAATCCAATGCTTGAAGCCGCGACAGGTTCGTTACATCAGAGCCAGGCGACGATGCAGCGTCTGCAAAAAACGCTGGATAACATCAACAACATCACCGCAAGCCAGTCGATGCAGCAGCTGCCGCAGGATATGCAGAAAACGCTGCGCGAGCTAAACCGCAGTATGCAGGGCTTCCAGCCGGGCTCAGCGGCGTACAACAAGATGGTGGCGGATATGCAGCGTCTTGATCAGGTTCTGCGTGAGCTGCAACCGGTCCTGAAAACGCTCAATGAGAAGAGCAACGCGCTGGTGTTCGAAGCGAAAGATAAAAAGGATCCTGAGCCGAAGAGGGCAAAAGAATGAAAAAGTGGCTATTGAGTGCGGGCGTTCTGCTGTTAACGGCGTGCAGTTCGGGTGTTGATAACAAGAGCTACTACCAGCTGCCTGTGGCGACGCAAACCGGGGTGCAGAGTAGTACCGCCAGCCAGGGCAACCGGCTTTTGTGGGTTGAGCAGGTAAACGTGCCGGACTATCTCGCCGGTAACGGTGTGGTCTACCAGACCAGCGACGTGAAGTATGTTATCGCCGCGAATAACCTGTGGGCCAGCCCGCTGGATCAGCAGCTGCGCAACACGCTGGTGGCCAATCTGGGCAACCAGCTTCCTGGATGGGTTGTCGCTTCGCAGCCGCTGGGCTCCGATCAGGATACGCTTAACGTCACGGTGACGGGCTTCCATGGCCGTTACGACGGTAAAGTTATCATCAGCGGTGAATGGCTGTTAAACCATCAGGGACAGCTGATAAAGCGTCCTTTCCATCTTGAGCTAAAGCAGCAGCAAGACGGTTATGATGAAATGGTCAAAGTGCTGGCTCAGGGATGGGCACAAGAGGCGGCCAGCATCGCCAGAGAGATTTCACCTCTGCCATAAGTAAAATTCATGATAAAAAACCGCTCTCAGTTTCTCGTTGACGGCGGTTTTTTTTTTCGTTTTACGTTCAGGTTGTTACTTGTGCCGCATCACATTTTTTGTACAAATGATTTTCCGCATAGCTCACAAATATGACACCCGTATGAATTTTGAACGTTGACGCTGAGGCTGATTCGGGTTATTCGTTATCTGTGCTTGCACATTTTGCAACCACTGTTTTCTTTCCACCAGACAAAAGAATGAGGGAAACGAGGCATGAAGAGACAGAAACGAGATCGCCTGGAAAGGGCTCATCAACGTGGTTATCAGGCTGGCATCGCCGGACGTTCTAAAGAAATGTGTCCCTATCAAACCTTGAATCAAAGGTCGCAATGGTTAGGGGGCTGGCGAGAAGCCATCGGAGACAGGGCAGTACTTGCTTGATAGCGTCTCTTTAAAAAAGAAACCTCCGCACTGCGGAGGTTTCGCCTTTCTGAAGCCGCTAAATGCGTGTCTTAGAACGCAGAGGTGTCCTGGAACAGACCGACTTTCAGGTCGTTCGCGGTATAGATCTGACGACCATCAACCAGCACTTCACCATCCGCCAGGCCCATAATCAGACGACGGTTAACGATGCGCTTGAAGTGAATGCGGTAGGTGACTTTCTTCGCGGTCGGCAGAACCTGACCGGTGAATTTCACTTCGCCAACGCCCAGCGCGCGGCCTTTGCCTTCGCCGCCGAGCCAGCCCAGATAGAAACCAACCAGCTGCCACATCGCATCGAGGCCCAGGCAGCCTGGCATTACCGGATCGCCAATAAAGTGGCAACCGAAGAACCACAGATCGGGGTTGATATCGAGTTCCGCTTCTACGTAGCCCTTATCATAGTTGCCGCCGGTTTCGGTCATTTTAACGACACGGTCCATCATCAGCATACTTGGTGCCGGTAACTGCGGGCCTTTCGCGCCAAACAGTTCACCGCGACCAGAGGCAAGAAGGTCTTCTTTTGTATAGGATTCGCGTTTATCTACCATGTTCTCAGTAAGCCTTATTTTAGTGAAGCACGCAGGATAGCTAACACGTGTACGCTGAACAAGTCCGATCAGTTCGGACTAAACCAGCCGAGCCAGCGTAACGGCCACGGATAACGATGACGCGCGTCCTGCTGCGTCGCCTGTGCAATACGTTCCTGAATCGTCTGCATCAGGGTTGTCTGGCCTTCGCCATCCCACACCAGATTTGTCAGTAAGGGTAGCGCATCCTCAATGCCTTCGATGGCCCAGATAGCAAATTGCTCCTGCTCTACGGCGTCCAGAAGCGCCTGGCTCAGGCTCAAATGACGCGCATTCGGTGCAGGAATGATAACGCCCTGTTTGCCGTTCAGACCGCGCTGCTGGCAGATAGAGAAGAATCCTTCGATTTTCTCATTCAGACCCCCTACTGGCTGCGCGCGACCAAACTGATCGACCGAGCCGGTGATGGCGATGTTCTGGTTGATCGGCACTTCTGCAAGGGCGCTGATTAACGCGCACAGCTCGGCCATAGAGGCGCTGTCGCCGTCGACTTCGCTGTACGATTGCTCAAAGGTCAGCGAGGCGGAGAAGGGGATCTGCTGCTCAAGCTGCAATTCAGACATCAGGAACGCCTGCATGATCATCATGCCTTTGGCGTGAATGTTTCCGCCAAGTTCCGCCTTGCGCTCGATGTCGACAAATTCGCCGTCGCCAATATGCACAACGCAGCTAATACGAGAAGGCTCACCAAAGGCGCGCGGATGACCCGGAAACTCGATAACCGACAGGGCGTTAATTTGCCCGATGCGCTCACCCTCGGTTTCCACCAGGATCTGTTCCAGCAGAATTTCATCCTGCATACGCTCAGCCAGATACCCTTCACGCCATTCGCGCTGCACCAGCATCTGTGTCAGCGCTTCAGCGCTGAACGTTCCTTCACCGCTGATTACGCCCACTTCACGCAGCTGCCTGCTTATCCAGAGAGGACACAGCGGCAGGGTATCCTGATCGCCGGTATAGCGAACCGCTTCCCGGATCAGCCCGGCCCAGGCATCAGCAGCGGGCACAGGCAGTTCATAGCGCGCCGCGACCGCCAGTACCCACTGACACCACTGCGCCATGTCGTCGGCGTCGGCAATCTGAATGTTGTCTTCAAATTCGCTGTAAACGGCCTGGCTGGCGAGTTCCGGCTCCATCTCCTGGAGATCGGCCAGCGACTCACGATCGCCCGTCAGCACCACGGTCAAGGACATCGGCATGGACGGAACGGCAACCGGAAGAGGGCGGGATTCGTCGAAGCTTACCCAGTCAAAACGCTGCTCGGTGACGATGGTTTTAAGACGCATCCACAGCAGCGGCTGGGCCAGCAGCGTTCTCAGGGAAATAATGAGCACGCCGCCATTGGCGCGATGCACCAGTCCCGGCTGAAGCGACAGTTCGCCATTGAACTGGCGCAGGCAGCCAAAGAGCTGCTCCGCCTCGACCCAGTTAGCGGTGACGACTTCACTCTGCGCGGCAAAACGATTATCAGCCTGCGCGGCAGGTTCGAAGAGAATATGTTGACCTGCGATACGATACTGGCCGCCAAAAACGGTATCTGTTTCTGGCTGCAACTGGCGCACGGCATCGCCCAGAAGCGTCAAATACTCGGCTTCTTCCGGGGCCTTGAGCAGCATGAAGGGAGATGTGGCCCACGGGCTTAACACCTGCTCCAGCGCATAATGCAAACGCGGTTGTGTATCGCTAAGTATAAATTCGTGTTCTTTGGCGAGATCTGGCTGTGTAAATAGCGCCTGATAACTTTCGGTATCGGGAACCAGGTCACGCCATGCAAGTTTCGTAATGGTCAAAGTTGATGTTTTTTAGTCAGATGTAAAACCGTGGAGTATACCGTAAGGGGCAGTCTCTTCCCAAGCAGGATTGGGTATTTACGCGGGGGTTTCTCCTGTAATGATAAGCAGGATATGATTTCTTTTCAGCAGATTGGCAAAAAACTGATATTCTGAACAGAGTTACGAGGTAACACTGAGATCGCAATGAAATATCAACAACTGGAAAATCTCGAAAGCGGCTGGAAATGGAAGTACCTGGTCAAAAAACACCGTGAAGGCGAATTGATCACCTGCTACATCGAAGCCAGCGCTGCAAAAGAAGCAGTGGATATGTTGCTGACCCTCGAAAATGAACCGGTTCAGGTTAACGGCTGGATTGAGAAGCATATCAATCCGGCGCTGCTCAATCGGATGAAGCAAACTATCCGTGCGCGTCGCAAGCGGCATTTTAATGCTGAGCATCAGCACACCCGCAAGAAATCTATCGATCTTGAATTTATCGTCTGGCAAAGGCTGGCAGGGCTGGCACAACGGCGCGGTAAAACATTATCGGAGACTGTCGTTCAGCTGATTGAAGATGCAGAGCATAAAGAGAAGTATGCCAACCAGATGTCGACGCTGAAGACAGATTTGCAGGCGCTTCTGGGTAAAAAGTAAGTTTTTACGTTTCTTCAGACAATAAAAAACCCCGCAATGCGGGGTTTTTTTAAGACGATAACTTATGCCGCAGGCTGAGTTACAACGTCTTTGATGCCTTTAACTTCGATCTCAACGCGACGATCTGGTGCCAGGCAGTCGATCAGTGCTGCGCGAGCTTTAACGTTGTCACAGGTAGAACCGGTAACTGGGTTAGCTTCGCCCATGCCACGTGGGGAGATCTTGTTAGCTGGGATACCTTTAGAGATCAGGTAATCAACAACAGACTGAGCACGTTTCTCAGACAGACCCTGGTTGTAAGCATCAGAACCGATACGGTCGGTGAAGCCCAGAACCACTACAGAACCATCTTTAGGATCCAGGTTGCTCAGCTGGGTGTACAGCTGATCCAGTGCCTGCTGACCTTCTGGTTTCAGGGTAGCTTTGTTGAAGTTGAACAGAACGTCAGACTTCAGAGTGAAGTGCTTGGTCTGTACTTCTGGAGCTGGAGCCGGAGCTGGAGCTACGACTGGCGCATCTTCCTGCTGACCGAAACGGTAGGAAACACCTACGCTCAGCATGCCGTTGTCTGGACGAACACCAACGGTGTTGCCGTCGCCGATGTTGTTAACCCACTGGTATTCCAGACGGGTAGCGATGTCACGGGTCATAGCCCACTCAACGCCACCAGCGAATACTGGGGAAACACCAGTGTCGTGGTCGTCGCCAGCGATGCTGTTGCTGGAGTCAGCGCGCCATACCATGCCGCCCAGACGGGTATACACGTCCAGATCGTCAGTTACTGGGTAACCCAGTTTAGCGGTCAGCTGAACGCCTTGTGCTTTGAAAGCGCCATTTACGTTGTTGCCTTTGTATGGCATACGACCTAACCAGTCGTAACCCATTTCAAAACCAACATACGGGTTAACCTGATAGCCACCGAACGCACCTGCACCAAGCTGGCTCTCGTGAGTCGGGCCATCGTTGTTCAGATCGCTGTTGTACCAGCCGGTGTCATGGAACTGAGACCAGCCCAGTTTACCACCTGCATACCAGGTATTATCTTTCGGAGCGGCCTGCGCTACGGTAGCGAAGCCAGCCAGTGCCACTGCAATCGCGATAGCTGTCTTTTTCATTTTTTGCGCCTCGTTATCATCCAAAATTTGCCATGAAAATCTTTATCAAGAGATCACGGTTAAATCCTTCACCGGGGGGCGTGGTCAAATATAAATCTACCGATATCTTCGGCTTAGGCCGAGCACCCCTGGCGATGTAAAGTCTACAACGTAGCTAGAAACTTACAAGTGTGAACTCCGTCAGGCATATGAAAAAAAAAGTTCCGTATACCTAATATTTAACATTTTTTGTACGGAATTTGTGCAGTAAAATTAACGAGAACCGCACCAGACAAGCCTTGCCGAAGATTTCGCGATCTGAACTATTTCTCAATCTTATGGTCAAAAAAAATTCCAGGAATAGTCTTAATTTCGCTCAATGATACAAATTAGAGTGAATTTTTACCCCGGATAGTTGTCCTTTGCGATGAGGATCTGGACGAACCGGACGCATAATGAACCCGATCGCATTACCTTCTTCTGCCGCTTCGGTCAGTCGGAAATGCTCTTCTTCCGTCAATTCATCTGACAACCATCCAATCACGACGCTGTAGTTCCCCGTGCGTAAGGCGCGGATCATAGACTCGACCGTATCGCAGGGTGAAAGCTGATTAATCTGCATCACCTTTGTCAGCGGCAGTCCAGCCGACAGCACCCATTCACGGCTTAATTTTTGTTGCGGCGTCAGCCAGAGCTGCCAGCGAGACTGCTGACCAAGCTGTTGTAATAATGGCAGTAAAAGGAGTTGCGTCAACAGAGGCTGGTCTTCGCGATAAACCACTTCACTGATAAGACCTGTCGAAACACTCCCGACGGATTTCTTCGCGGTATTGCCCGCGGTAGAAGAGAGAGAGGTTGAGCGATTTGCATAGCCTGAAGTGTACATATTCATTCCAGCCCTGTAGTTACTGTATGGATATACAGTAACCCCTGTATGTATAAAGATCAACTTCAATTTCTGAAAGCCCCTCGCAAATTTCGCTCATGAACTGCGCATAACTCAAATTGATCTTGCTCACAAACGATAAGTTGCCTATTTTCCTGATAACGGATCCGGTAGTCAGTAAACGCCCTTTTACCATTTGATTTTTATAGAGAAATATCATGAAAAAGATATCGTACGAGAGGATTTATAAATCTCAGGAATACCTTTCACCTTTGGGCAATATCCAGCATCGTGCGCTTTTTGGCGGTTATACCCTGGCGGTGGATGATGCGGTTTTTGCCATGGTGGCAGAGGGGGAACTTTACATCCGGGCCTGCGAAGAGAGCGCAACATACTGTGTGAAACACGCCTCGTCCTATTTAACGCTCATGAAGCGGGGCCGTCCGGTACCCCTGAACTATTTCCGCGTTGACGACGGCCTGTGGCAGGACAGGGATAAATTACTCCAGCTCTCTTCCTATGCGCTGGCGGCAGCGAGGCACGAGCGGGTTCAGCGCTATCAGCGAAACCGGCTAAAAGATCTGCCAAACCTGACGTTCCAGCTCGAAGTTCTGCTTTACGAAGCAGGCATCACCAATGAGAAAACGTTACGGGAGCTTGGGGCGAAGCGGAGCTGGCTGAAGGTGCGGGCCATCAATAAACAGCTGGGGATCAAGGTGCTGTTTGCGCTTAAAGGGGCTATTGAAGGGATGCATGAGGCGGCGCTCCCGGCTGACACTCGCCAGGAGCTAACCGACTGGTTTAACGCGTTACCGGATCCAGTGGAGAATTACTCCGCCAGGTAGCAATGAGCTGCTGAAGGCGACAGATTTCCGGCAGCAGGGCAATGAGCAGGCCAATCTGTTGGAGAACCAGCGGTGCTTTGCTGTCGGAACCGGGATCGAGATGGGCGATACGCTGGGACAGCTCGTCCAGCGCCTGGCGAACGCGTGGTTCATCGGCCGGGCGATGGTGAAGGGCATCATCAACGTAACAGACGGCATCATCCAGCAGGGCAAGAATACCCGGGTTGCTCAGCTTTTCACGGTGGGCGCCCAGCGTAGAGATGTAGCTGGTAAAAGTATGGTTCAGGCAGAGCAGACGAAACGCGGTTTCCTTAATTTCAGGGGTGGCACCGGGTTCCGTAGACATATTTGACACCACGGAAGCCAGCTCTGAATCGCTGTTGTGCGCGTCACGGCGGGCGATACGGTAGGCCAGCCGGTTGTCACGTCCCTGGTGATACTGCTCCAGAATGGCATCCAGATAGCGGCAGTTGGCGTTCATCGCTCTGTTCAGCACGCGCGGTAGATTGCGAAAACGCCAGTCCGGCCAGATAAAGCTCACGGCGGCCCAGGCTATTGCACAGCCGATTAAGGTATCAATCACGCGCGGCAGGGCGACTTCAAAACCTTCACCCAGCAGGTTAAAGCAGAGCAGCACCAGCAGGGTGATGAACATCGTGGCGTGGGCGTACTGTACGTTACGAAACGCGAAGAACAGTACGCCGGTTATCACGATAAGAATCAGCTGCCCTTCTATAGAAGGCACGAAGTAGAGCACGGGCAGGCCAATTGCGACCCCGACCAGAGTACCGATGATTCGCAGCGCCAGGCGGTGGCGCGTGGCGTTGTAGTTCGGCTGGCAAACAAACAGGCTGGTCAGCAAGATCCAGTAGCCGTGATGCAGCCCGGTTATCTGTATAAAGGCATAGCCCACGCAGAGCACCAGCGACATTCGTACCGCGTGGCGGAACAGCGCGGATTCCGGCGTAAAGTTCCGGCTCAGGCGCAACCACATGTCGCTAAAGCTGTGAACGCCATCATCGGACAGCTGGCTGTTCGCATCATTACCCGGCATCGCCATCGCCTGCTCGGACTCAATGGTGGCAAGCTGGGCATCGATTGCCCGCAGGTTATTGAGTAAAAAGCCCAGCGCTTTAATCTGATCCGGCGAAGTGCCGCTGGCCTGCACGCGATCGAGCGCCGCGTCCAGATGGCTGAAAGCGCGTTCGAAACGCGGATCGTGCTGGTAGGGCGTTCGCAGCAGAATTGAGCGCGCCAGCTGCTGGCAGGCCTGGGACTGCATCGAGAGCAGACGCTGGAAGCGGAACATCACGTCGCTATAGCGGAACTTCTCTCTGAGGGCGGCATATTGCACGTGGGACGAACTGGCGCGTTCGTGAATATCCTGCGCCGCAAAATAGTAGTGCAACGTTCTGCGGGTGCCGCGCTGACCGCGATCGCCACGCAGTCGGGTCAGAAGAGACGCTTTCGTCTGGTTCAGGGTCGCAACAAGCTGACCGTTTGCCAGCGCCAGATCGTAAAGCGGGGCCTGGCTCTCCTCTTCAATATCCGGATCGAAGAGTCGGGATTTGAGTTCCAGATAGTGCGCCAGCTGTTCATAGCTGCGCGCGAGGTTGTCCTGCAAGGCGCGAACCGGGAAGATCAGGTGCCCGGTCAGGGTAAGCAGGTTATACCAGATTGCCCCCAGCAGCAGCAGGACCGGCTGTTGATACCACTGGTCGTAAAGCGACACGCCGAGCATGGTATAGACCGCAATCAGCAGCGCGCCAAAGGCGATGGTAGCGTAGCGTTGCCCCAGCCCGCCCAGCAGAATAAACCCGCTGGTGGAGAGCGTCAGGCCGATGGCAAAGAGCCACGGCCACGGGAACAGCAGCTCCACGGACGCCGAGGCGATAAAGAAGCAGATAAGCGTGATGACCAGGTTACGCAGCCGTCCGGCAAGACGGTCGTCCAGATCCGCCAGCGCCCCGGCAACCACGCCGAGGGTTAGCGGAATGGTGAGCTTAACGTCGTCTATCCACCACGGCAGGGCAACCGTGCCGCACAGGGCGATAAAGATCCTGACGTTATAGAGCCAGTTACTGTTCCAGGTATAGCGGCGAAGCAGTGGGCTTAGCATATGCGCGGCCTGTCCTTATTACTGAAAACGACGGCGGGCATTGGCTTCGCGCGCGGCCTGCGCCACTTCAACCGGAACGACTCTGCGCCCGACGGGCCACAGGGCGATTGCCGCGATTTTGAAATTCGCGATCCCAACCGGAATACCGATAATCGTAATGCACTGGGCGATACCGGCAAAAATGTGCATCACGCACAGCCACCAGCCAAAGAAAATCAGCCACAGAATGTTGAGCAAGGTTCCGCCGGTGTTCATCAGCGCGCTTTTCCCTTCCGGGTTCAGCTCGTCCACGTGAACGGCCTCGTTACCATAAGGAAGCAGCGACAGTTTGGTGATTTCCCAGCAGGAGCGCGTCAGGGGAAGCGTGAAAATGAGCACGATGCTCACCAGGGTGGCAAAAAGCCATGAAAGGGTGGTGGCAAAACCGCCAAGGACAAAATTCAAAATATTCAGAACGGTACGCATAAACCCTCAGTTCCTTTCGATATGATTAACGCCCAATGATTGTAACGTTTTTTTAGGCTGGAGCACCTTAAAACTGGCAGTTAAACTATCTGACAAATTATCTCTTCGTGGATCCGGCCGGACATGGAATTGAAAGCAACTTCACTGGGCAAACGCCTGGCGCAACATCCTTATGACAAGGTTGTCCTTCTTAATGCAGGCGTCAAAGTCTCTGGCGAGCGTCACGAATACCTCATTCCGTTTAACCAGCTTTTAGCTATCCACTGCAAGCGCGGGCTGGTGTGGGGCGAGCTGGAGTTTGTTCTGCCTGCTGAAAAAGTGGTGCGCCTGCACGGCACCGAGTGGGCCGAAACCCAGCGTTTTCACCACCATCTGAATACCCGCTGGCGTCAGTGGAGCGAAGAGATGAGCAACGTCGCCGCGCAGGTTTTGCAGCAGGTCGTGGATGACATTGCGCAAAGCAGCGAGCAGAAAAAATGGCTCACGCGCCAGCAAACCGCAGGCCTACAGCAAAAAATTAAGCAGGCGCTAACCGCGCTGCCGCTGCCGGTGAGCCGTCTTGAGGAATTTGAGAACTGCCGCGAAGCGTGGCGGCAGTGCCAGGCGTGGCTTACGGATATCGATCAAAGCCGTCTGGCCCACAATCAGGCGTGGACCGACGCCATGCTGACGCAATACGCTGATTTCTTCAGCCAGATTGAATCCTCACCGCTGAACCCTGCCCAGGCGCGGGCGGTGGTCAACGGCGAGCAGTCGCTTCTGGTGCTGGCGGGGGCGGGAAGCGGCAAAACCTCCGTGCTGGTTGCCCGCGCGGGCTGGCTTCTGACTACCGGTGCTGCCGCGCCGGATCAGATTTTACTCCTGGCGTTTGGCCGCAAGGCTGCGCAGGAAATGGACGAGCGAATTCAGGCGCGCCTGCATACCCAGGACATCACCGCCCGAACCTTTCACGCCCTTGCGCTGCACATCATCCAGCAGGGGAGCAAAAAGATCCCGGCCATCAGCAGGCTTGAAAACGACACCCAGGCGCGCCAGTCGCTGTTTATCAAAACCTGGCAGCAGCAGTGCAGCGAGAAAAAAGCGCAGGCGAAGGGCTGGCGGCAGTGGCTTGAAGAGGAGCTGAACTGGGAAGTGCCTGAGGGCAGCTTCTGGCAGGATGAAAAGTTCGCGCGCCGCCTCGGCTCACGCCTTGACCGCTGGGTCAGCCTGATGCGCATGCACGGCGGCACGCAGGCGGAGATGATTGAAAGCGCGCCGGAAGAGATCCAGTCGCTGTTTTCAAAGCGGGTCAAGCTGATGGCACCGATGCTGAAAGCGTGGAAAACGGCGTTGAAAGAAGAGAATGCGGTCGATTTTTCCGGGCTGATCCACCAGGCCATTATCATTCTCGAAAAAGGGCGGTTTGTCAGTCCCTGGAAGCACATTCTGGTGGATGAGTTTCAGGATATCTCGCCCCAGCGCGCCGCGCTGCTGTCGGCCCTGCGTGCGCAAAATAAACATACGTCGCTCTTTGCGGTGGGGGATGACTGGCAGGCAATCTACCGCTTCAGCGGGGCGCAGCTCTCATTGACCACCGCTTTCCACGCGTATTTTGGCGAAGGCGATCGCAGCGATCTGGACACCACCTACCGCTTCAACTCGCGGATCGGTGAAATCGCCAACCGCTTTATTCAGCAAAACCCGCATCAGCTGGCCAAGCCGCTTAACAGCCTGACGACCGGGGATAAAAAAGCGGTGACGCTGATGTCGGAAGATCAGCTTGAGCCGCTGCTGGACAAGCTGAGCGGTTACGCGAAACCGGACGAGCGCATTCTGGTGCTGGCGCGATATCACCACCTCAAACCGGCGGCGCTGGAAAAAGCCGCGACCCGCTGGCCAAAGCTCCAGCTTGATTTTATGACTATCCACGCCAGTAAGGGCCAGCAGGCGGATTACGCGATCGTGGTGGGGCTAAAGGAGGGCAGCGATGGCTTCCCGGCGCCCGCACGCGAGTCGGTGATGGAGCAGGCGTTACTGCCGGTACCGGAAGATTTCCCGGATGCTGAAGAGCGCCGTTTGCTGTACGTGGCGATCACCCGCGCGCGGCATCGCGTCTGGCTGCTGTTCAATAAAGAGGCGCCGTCCGTGTTTGTCGATATTCTGAAGAGTATGGATGTGCCGGTGGCGAGGAAGCCGTAGGGGAATGGCCGGGTGGCGGCGTCGCCTGACCCGGCCTGCAAAAAGCTACTTCAGCCGCTCAGCAAGATAGCGCTGATAGTCCGGGATCAAAATATCCACCGGGGCGCTGAACTGCGGGGAGGCAATAATAAAGTCGGCGGTGGACAGGTTAGTCGCTACCGGAATATTCCACACCGTTGCCAGACGCAGCAGCGCTTTTACATCCGGGTCGTGCGGTACGGCGTTCAGCGGATCCCAGAAGAAAATCAGCACATCAATTTTCCCTTCCGAAATCTGCGCCCCGACCTGCTGATCGCCACCCATCGGGCCGCTCAGCATGGCATTGACCTCCAGGCCGGTTTCGCGCTGGATGAGGTTGCCGGTCGTGCCCGTCGCAGAGAGCCTGTGCTGTTCCAGCACGGACCGATGATGACGAACCCAGTTCAGCAGCATCTGTTTGCAGTGATCGTGCGCTACGAGAGCAATATGTTTGCGCGCAGGAAGCGTGCGTGTTGTCAGTTCCATAATCTTTCCCGTCAGGTTAACTGGCTACAAGATGACTGGAAGCGCCTGATGCTGCAAGAGAAAGGGCGTAAAAATGTGTATTACGACGAGGGCTGCTGCTTTGCCCATTGCAGGAACCGCGCGCGCGTATCCGGGTCGGCCTGCTGAAACCAGAATTTCAGCCGCTGCTCGGTGAGCGTCTGGGACTGCGGAGGAATGACGTCCAGCTCGGACACGCCCGACAGCAGCGTGCTGTCATCCGCCATCATGGTGGCGAACTGCGGCAGCGAGGCGCGTTTGCCCGCTTTGTTGTAGATTTCGGTATCCGCTTCATAGTTAACGCCGTTCGGCGTGGTGGTGATGGCGAGGATATCCAGCTTCACCGGGATGCTCATGGCATCGCCGTCCAGCAGCTCCATGCGCGGGGCCGATTCAAACGCCTGCGCCTCTTTTTCCGTTTCCAGCCGGGGCAGGCTAAAATTTACCTGGCTAATCCGCTGCGTATTAAAGCTGACGACAAGCGGCGGCGAGATGTACATACGCTGTTCGTGGTTGGCGACCCGGATTGTCTTTTCCACGCGAAACACCACCTGATGCGGCCCGTTGTCCAGCTCAATGCTGTCTGCACCCCGCAGCAGCGAACTGGAGACTTTTTTACCGTCCAGCACCAGCAGATCGATATCGGTGGAGAGCCGTAGCGTAGTCGCAAAGACGCAAACCGGCATAACGAGTGCGATGACAGCGGAGGCAAGGCCGGTTTTCATAGGGTGCTCCTGTCTAAAAGACGTTCCCAATAATGTATCTAAATTTTTCGATAATCACGTTTACTAACATATAGACATATTCTGCGATTTTGCCCTCATACATCTGTATGGGTTGGATGGTTGAGCGGGCGGCTTTGACGTACACTTTAAAAAAAGCCTGGAGGAAGATTATGAAAGAGAACGAGATTGCTGACATTCTGACATCGACCCGAACCATCGCGCTGGTGGGGGCGAGCGACAAGCCCGACCGCCCAAGCTATCGGGTGATGAAATATCTTCTCGATCAGGGCTATCACGTGATCCCCGTATCGCCAAAAGTGGCCGGGAAAACGCTGCTCGGACAGCAGGGGTATGGAACCCTGGCCGAGGTGCCGGAAAAAGTGGATATGGTGGATGTGTTCCGTAATTCCGAAGCGGCCTGGGGCGTCGCCCAGGAGGCTATCGCGATTGGTGCGAAAACGCTGTGGTTGCAGCTTGGCGTGATCAACGAACAGGCCGCGGTGCTGGCGCGCGAGGCGGGGCTGAACGTGGTGATGGACCGATGCCCGGCGATTGATATTCCCCGACTGGGGCTGGCGAAATAATAAAAAAGCCCGGTAGCGATACCGGGCTTTTTTCATCTGCTAGTTCCGCAAGCGCGGAGCCTGGAGCTGTTTACGGATAGTCTGGGCAAGCTCATCCAGCGTGGGCTGTTCAGGATGCTCATCCTGAAGTTCTCCGCTAAGCTGCGCTTCGGCAAGATAGGTATGAACAGGCTGCCCATCATCACCTTCCATCACCACGTGATACCACGGGGTCGCGCGAAGCTCCGCATCAACCGCCAGCTCGTCTGCTGATGGCTCATCAAGCGAATATTCCGGGTCGATATCCACGACCACGCCCAGATACCCAAGTAAGGTGTGGCGGACCTGCTGGCCGATACCGAATTTGCTGGCAATCATAGTCACCTCCCGGGAAACATTACATACACCTTATGTGTGGGCAATATTTCTCATTTCAAGTTACATGACGCGACAGGCAAACCCTTTCAGATACAGCCCTTCCGGGTAGGTAGCGCTCACCGGATGATCGGCGGCCTGACGGAACTGCTCTATAAATTGTACATCACGCCCGGCATCTATAGCGGCGTCGGCGATGATTTTCTGAAATAAATCTGTGGTCATCAGGCCGGAGCAGGAGAAGGTCAGCAGGACGCCGCCGGGGTTCAGCAGCTGGATCGCCAGCATGTTGATATCCTTATAGCCACGGCAGGCGCCCATCAGCTGGCTTTTGTTCTCCACGAACTTCGGCGGATCCATCACGATGACGTCGAACTTTTCGCCCTGGTCACGGTATTTGCGCAGCAGCTTGAACACGTCGTCGCGGATGAATTCCGCTTTGCTCAGATCCAGCTTGTTCAGCTCAACGTTCTGCTTCGCCACGTCCAGCGCTTCCTGAGAAGTATCAACGCTGACTACCTGAGCGCAGCCGCCCATCAGCGCGGACACCGCGAAGCCGCCGGTATAGGAGAAGCAGTTCAGCACGCGCTTGTCCGCCACGTACTGGCGGGTCGCCAGACGGCTGTCGCGCTGATCGAGGTAGTAACCCGTTTTGTGGCCGCCCTGAATATCCACCAGCAGCTTCATGCCGTGTTCTTCGATAGGCAGCAGGGCAGGTGGAAGCTCGCCGGTAACAGGACCTTGCGTCAGCTCCAGCCCCTCTTTCTTACGTACCGCCACGTCGCTGCGATCGTAGATTGCGCATTCCGGGAAGCAGGTTTGCAGGGCGCTGATTAACGCCGCGCGCTGATATTCCGCCCCGGCGCTTAACAGCTGGAGCACCAGGAAGTTGCCGAAGCGATCGATCGTTACGCCCGGCATCCCGTCGGATTCACCGGCAATCAGTCGATAGCTGTCCAGCCCGTCGCGTTTTGCGAGCCACTCGCGCCACTGCTGCGCCTGCTGCAAACGGCGGGTAAAGAAGTCGATATCAACAGTCTCGTCTTTATCGAAGGTCCAGACGCGCGCGCGGATCTGGGAGGCCGGCGAGTATGCGCCGCGCGCTAACCATTTCCCCTGATGGTCAACGATATCGATGGTTTCACCGAGGCTGGCTTTGCCTTCCATACGGGCAACGGCGCCGGAAAAGACCCAGGGATGGCGGCGCAATAATGACTTCTCGCGCCCTTTGGCTAACACTAAACGTACACTCATAATTTGCTATTCTGTCGATTCCAATAAAATGGCCGCCATTTTCCCGAGTTCAGTGGGGAAATGCAACGCGCCAGACGGATAAGGAGAAGGAAGATGTCAAAAGTCTGCACTATCGCCTGGGTTCACGGCATCGTTCAGGGCGTGGGATTTCGCTACAGCACGCAGCGCGAAGCCCTTCAGCTTGGGCTGACGGGATATGCGAAGAATATGGACGACGGCAGCGTCGAGGTGGTGGCCTGCGGGGAGGCAGAAAAGGTTGATGCGCTGGTGGCGTGGCTGAAGGCGGGCGGACCGCGCAGCGCCCGGGTGGATAAGGTCTTAACGCAACCGCATCAACCCGGCCGGGAAATGACGAAGTTTGATATTCGCTATTAAATGCATTTTACCGGTTTCGGCAGACCCGCGATTTTCGTCGCCTGTTTTGCCGGGCCTTTCGGGAACAGGCGATAGAGATAACGGCTGTTGCCTTTCTCTTCGCCGAACGTGTTCGCCATCGCCTTGACCAGCATGCGGATAGCCGGAGAGGTGTTAAATTCGAGGTAGAATTCGCGCACGAAACGCACCACTTCCCAGTGCTCGGGGGAGAGGGTAATGCCTTCGTTTTCGGCAATTTTCTCCGCCAGCGGTTCGCTCCAGAGGGTGGTGTCTTTCAGATAGCCGTCGCTATCGGTCTCAATTTCCTGGCCTGCAAAAATGAACATAGTGCTCTGTCGATGAAGTAAAAACCGCCCCCAGTGTAGCAAATAAGGGGCGGCGTGAGAAACCTCGACCTACAGGAGCAGCTGTAGCAGGTTGCTGGCGTTGAGCTTCTTCAGCGCATTGCATTTATGGGTGGAAACCTGTTTCTCAGACATCTGCGTGGCGATCGCTATGTGGCGTACAGGCAGACCGGTAAGCATGAGATCGAGCACGTTGAACTCATGATCGGTAAGGCAGCAGTCAAGGCTTCGAATGCGGCGGGGCTCTTTTATCAGCAGATAGGCCGCATCCGCCACGGCGATCCGGTCATCGAGGATATAAAGGGTTAACGCCCCGAAACGCTTGCGTAAATGGGTCGCCAGCGCCCACCCCTTTTCGTTGCACACCAGATAAAGGCTTCCGTTCCAGCGGGCGGCCTCCAGCCTGAGCAAAATGGCGATCAGCGCCTGATGCGTGGCCGCCACGGAAAAGCGGCAGCGGACGACAATCACGCGACGGGTAAGCAGCGAGGGCTGCCACCGTACGGTGTCGCTTTGCACCTCCAGCTGAACGCCCCGACGCAGCAGCGCATAGCGCAGCCCTTCGGCGTAAAATCGATTATTGTCGAGAATGGCGTAACTCACGGTAACCTCGTTATAACGTGCTGGGCGTATAGATAACGCGCAGCGTGCCGGTATAGTCGCCCGCGTTTTTGCTGCTGGCGGCAAACGCGGGGGTTTTCAGGATAATGGGCGCAGGAATGCACAGCACGCTCTCGCGTCCGCCGGGCAGCACAACCTGGCGCAGATACTGCGGATCGTTGGTGCCTTGCCAGACCAGGGTTTTGCCGTTCGCGACGGTCTCGGTTGCGCCCGTAACGGGATGGGTGACGAGCACCTGATAATCAAGACGATCCCGCGCGTCGGTCTGGCTGCCCCCGCGTCGGCGGATAGAAAACGCGCCGTCGGCACGATCCGCAGACGGGAGTCCGTCATCCTCAAATCGAAGATAGGCACGGGTGCTGGTGCTGTTTTTACCGTCGTACAGGCACATATCCAGCGTGTTTTCCCCCTGGATCTCGCTGCCACCCGGGCGTCCCGGGAAGTTGGTCAGGTTGAGGTTCACGATCGGCGTGGAGTGCGGAAAGGCCGGCAGATAAATCTGCTGGTTACCCGGATCGACCACCTCAATGCGAATATTTGCCTGCCAGCTGGCGATGGAGAGATAGCCGGGGCAGCCCACATTCACGTTATTAAAGTCCCCGCCGCAGTCGGCGCTTCCCCACTGACGCAGGTTTTGCTTGAGCGTGGCGGTCCAGATCCCCGGCAGGGTGAGCTTGTCCAGTTCGCTCTTCACGATGTAGTAATCGAAGTAGGGCTCTCTGTTCCAGGCGGCGATATCCCCCGTTCCCCCCGTCACGAAGCTGGCAAAGGTAAACACTTTGCCGTTGATAAACATGTAGTGGTCGCCATACACCTTGATATCCACCGTCCTGGCGGTGAGGGCGTGCGTAAAACGTAACGTGATGGCGTAGGGCGAAGCCGGGTTCGCCGAGAACCAGACCGGCGCGGTCATGCAGGCCCCGTTAGCGGTGTCCGTGCGGGACAGACAGGTTAGGGTATTACGTCCCCACTTTTGCGGATCGGCGAGGTCATAGCCGCTCGGTTCATGAAACCAGATATCAAAACGCGCGGGCGGTGCCGTGCGATCGAAGCTGATCCCTGCGCTGGTGTTTCTTCCCGCAGGAGCGCCCGCCAGCGTCTGGCCTGCCCACAGGCTTAAGATCAGTAAAATAAAGAAGCTCGTCTTCACATCATTTCCCTTTCGTGAGGTTATCGGCGTTCATGGCGGTCGGGCCTGTCGCAACCGTTCGTCTGGCTAGCATCAGCTGCGCCTGCTGCTGGACGGCATCCGGCAAGGCGGAGAAGGTGAGTTCCCGGCACGGGATCGCGCCCACGTAACGCACGACGTCGCGCATGCTCTTCACGTTCAGCGCGCACTGATAAAACTGCTCCTGACGCACCAGGTAGAGGCTATGCAGCAGGGCGTCGCTTTGGGCGCTAAAGCCGCCGTTGCCCAGATCGCTCCAGCCGTTCACGTTCAGCGGCACGCCGCCGATAAACGGTGAATGGTCCTGGTCGGTTAACTGGCCGAGCCAGGTGTAGCTTGCGGTGGTTTGCACGTCCCGGCGCAGCAGTTTGCCCGGCACCATAAACAGCGTTCTGCTGCCCGAACCCTGCGTGATTTCACTGCTGGCCCCGCGCGACACGTCCAGCGATTCGTTTATCGTCAAGGTCGTCTGCTGGTAGCCCGGCACGGCAAAGAGGGCGCGGCTGTTCCCCGGAACGTTCGCGCTGCCGCCGTTATCCAGCGACACCGCGACGCCCGGATCCTGAGTCTCTTCCGGTGTAGCAACCTTCACCGCGACGGCTGAAGCCGGGCGGCCGTCGCTCCAGCGGCCCAGCCACAGGCCAGAGCGCGACAGCGCAAGGGTCGAGCTGTAGTTGCCGCTGCTGCTCAGGGTGTGGCGGCTGTCCTGACGATCCCAGGCATCGCTCACGGTGAGGCTGCCGTTGCCATATCGTCCGCCCTGGCGCGTATAGGCGGAGGTATTCAGCGAATCGCTGTTGATGCCCGACGCGCTCAGGCCGTACTCATTTTCACCGCGCGCATCGGCGTACCAGTTGCGCGCCACGCTGTAGCTCATCTGATTCTTTTCACGCTGCTGGTGCTGCCAGGTTGCCCCCATCGAGGTGTAGCTGGACGCATCGCCCTGACGGTTATGCGCCATGGACAGGCTTACGCTGAGATATCCGCCTTTATCCTTGCCCGCGCGAGAGTCATCGTCGCGCATGAACAGGTTGATGCTGCTGTTAATGTTCAGGCCACGGGTGCTAAACGCATTGCTCAGCCCACCCTGCCACGCACGCGTGCGGGAGCGGGTCACGTAGACCGACTCCCACGGCAGGCCCGCGTCGTGGCGATCGTCGCTGTCCGGGAGCGCCCGGCGAGAAACGTAACGCCCTTCGTTGCGGTTATCCGAATACCCGAGGCTCGCATACCATGAGCCGACGGGGACGGAGAACATCACCGAGAGGGTGCGATAGCAGCCGTTCACGGCGTCAAACCCCGCGCTTCGGGTATTGCAGTTTTCCGCTGAAAGCGCGTTGCGATAGAGGCTCAGCGAGAAGCCGTCGTTATAGCTGATTTGCTGAATATTGCCGCGCTGGCCTTCGCTGCCGTAGAGGTAGCTAAAGCGGGTGCTCAGCACGCCGTCGATCGGGCCCGCGTTAAAGCCCCGGCTCCAGTCGAGCGCATTTTCCAGGAAACGCTGGCTTTTCTTTATCGTTGCGCCGCTGGTCAGCGCCAGCGTTGGGGTGACGGGCAGGCGCACGCCCGCCTGCGCTACCGCGCTGCGCGCGTCGTTTTGATCGCTGTTGTCGGTTTCGCCCGCCTGGAGGAACCACTCGACGCGGTCGAAGGGGGTTATTCCGGTACGGGTAAACGGCACCTGCTCGGTGCGCGTCAGGCGGTTATTTTCATAGATGGAGAGCGTCACGGTGTAGCTCCCGTCCGGGAACGCGCGCGTGTCCAGGGTTTGCGCCCCGGCATTCAGGTAAAAGCTGGCAAGCAGCTGGTCGCCGCGACGGGCGTCGATACGCGCGTCGTGAGAAAGCAGCACGGTGATGGGCGTTCCCTTCGACTGCTGAACCGGGTTAATCCACGCCCTTGTCGAACCGGTGCGCAGACCGCGAATTTTGCCCAGCGGCAGCTGGCTGAGGTTGATATTGCCCCCGGCGTTGCTGAACAGATCGCGGGTGTCCATCTCACCAAGCTGAACGTAGTACTGACGCAGGATATCCTGGCGGAACCAGGCGTTGTTGACGGTGACGTCCTGCTGCTGCTGGTGTTTAGAACGCTGCCCCAGCCAGATCCAGTCGAGGTTCAGATAGCCGTCCTGGGTCAGCGCCAGCGCGCCGTTGCCCTGCACGGTGGCTGACTGGTAATCCCTGTCGGCCACGAAATTGATATTCTGCTGATGGACGAGGGCATTTTCGGTGTCCTGCGTTGGCTGATACCACTGCTTTTCCTCAGTGGGTTTCGGCAGGAATTTCCTGTTCAAAAACAGGCTAATGCGGGCGTTATTTTCGTCATAAATAATGGCCGCGCGATCGGTATCAATGTAGTCGCATCCCGTGGCGGAGCCGTTGCTGCTACAGGCCAGGTTGCCGTTACGGGCAAGCGGAACGGCCAGCGCGGCAGACACGGTGGCAATCAGCGCGGGATCGTCATTAAACCGGCGCTTGATGGCCGCTATCACGGTTTCAGGTGCGACAAAGCTGACCGTTTCAAGGGTAATATCCGTTTCAAAAAGGCCAAGCGACTCGCCGTAGAGGTTCACCTCTGTCCAGAGGCGCTGCGTTTTCGCCAGATCTTCAAAACCCGGCGGGACGGCCATCCCGGCACAGGCGAGTTGGATGGATGCGGGTAGCAAAGCAACAAAGAGGAGAGTATTTCTGTGAAACGCCATGAACGAGCCTCGACATCATCCTGACGTCAGAGGGTGGGCACCCTCTGACGTTCTTCCTTAGGTGCTGGGGTGTTACGCACCGCCTTCCGTGGTAGTCGCCTGCGTCAGCATCAGGCTGACTACGCCGCTGTACTGACCGGTTTTCAGAATGCCTTTGGTGGTCTGAGAAATGGTCAGAGGCAGTACCGCTGAACCGTTTTCAATGCTTCCCGGGAACAGTTCGGTGCCGGTGTATTCAACATCGGCGGTGGACAGGGTTTTATCGCCCAGCTTCACCGTCATTGGGATGGTTTCAGCGCCGTCGGTGTTCGCCAGCTTAGCTGCGCTAACAAGACGGACCTTCACGTTGCTGGTGGCGGAGTTAGACCATACCTTGGTATTCAGACGGTAGCTTTCCAGACCGCGACCCGGCAGGTACTGCATATCGATGCTTGCCGGCAGCGGCGTGTTATCGGCCTGAGTCATATCCAGCTGTGAATCCACGCTGGCATTAACGGTAATATCTTTTTGAATCGCCAGCGCGCTAACGGACGTGGTCATCGCGGCAACAATCATCAGGGGTTTAAAATACTTACGCATTGGTATCTCCATATTTACAAATGAGCGCCTTGGCTCTTTAAACAAACCCAGTGGGTTTTTAGTGACGCCGTGTTATTGCACGACGGGTAAATCAGCTTCTTCAGCGGTTTTATTCACCCAGTTGAAGTAGCGAAATTTATATTTCTGGCTATGTATATTTGTAAGCGTTTTTAATTTCCGTTCGGTGTCCGGATAAATCGTCGCGTCTTCTTTAATCCATTTACACGACGCGTCGGCATTACACATTCCAATTTCCCTGAGCGGCACCCGCAGCGTGCCGCTGTTTTTTAGCGTCCCTTTGAGAGGATCTATTGACAGCGACACCACGCTTTTTTCCGGAGCGAGGTGGACCAGCGCTCCCCAAATGACGTTGACGCCCAGCGTAGCCGTTGCAGCCGGCGTTTCCGCCCTGCCGGGAATAATGCTGTCAGGCTGCTTTACACCTTCAAAATAGACGCGCCAGGTGGTCTCTTTTTCCGGTGGCGTGAGCGAAACCAGCCGAACCACGCGCATTGCGCCTGCCGCAAGGGCAAATTTTTCGGGCGTGACGACGACGCCACCTTCTTTCCACGAGGCCACATCAATCTCTTTTTCCTGGGCCGTGCCGGAATTAAGAATTTTCTTTTGCCTCACCCGAATGAACTGAATATCATCGGTTTTTGAAGCCACCTTAATTTGCGCTGCACCGGATCTGTCCACATTCAGCTCCATGGGGTACACGCTCATATTGGCCATTGTCATTTCTGAGAAAAATGGCAATGACAGCGCGGCAACATAAAAGGCGGTTTTCATGTTCACTCTATTTTTTTGTTTCACGTTAAGTCTGCCTGCTCTGAATTTATCGGCGGTGCGTTAACACCAGGATACCGTCTGCTTTCGTATCGCTTCAGGGCAGGGAAACTTTAACCAGAACAGCGGTTTGTGAAAATTTGTATTAATTAACTAGCAAGATACAGTTTTTTATCCTGCCTTTCTGGCTTTAAGGTTGTATAGTTAAGCGAAAATACCGCGACCAGGGATGGAAAGAAAATTCCTTCTGATGAAAAAATAAGCAGATCAGGGGGTGGTTTTCATGTCGATATACCAGGGATTAAAAAAACATGCGGTAACAGCCGAGAATAAAAGATGTTCTTTATATGCAATAATTCGTTGTTATTCGATCCTGAAGCACATGCAATAAGTCTTGTGGGGCAACCTGAATCTGTATTAACGCTTTCGGCGCCGGCCGTTCGGCTTTTGCAAGAATTTATTAAACACCGAGGACGCAACCTGAGCCGGGAGGAATTGATCACTCGCGTGTGGGAAGAATTCGGCTTTACGCCGTCGGGAAATAACCTCAATAAAGCGGTTAGCGAATTACGTAAACACTTCCAGGCGCTGGGAGAGGGGCACGAATTTATCGTGACCGTGCCCCGGTTTGGATTCCGCTTTGAAGCCGAGGTTATTTTCCAGCCCACGGAGAACGCTTCTCCTGCCGTTTCGACACCGACGCCAGAGCCAGCGATGGAACAGCCGACAGGCTATAAACGGTTATCCAAAAAGTGGTGGCTGGTTTTAGCGATATTCACCCTGTTGGCCATGCTGGTTAGCCTCTATTTTAGCCGACAGCTTGAAATAACCGTGCCTGCGAGGCTAAAGCCCGTTCAGGAAAAAATAGCCGGCTGCCGCTTCTGGTTGATTAACGATCATGGCCGACCGCTGGTGCTGTCGAAAATGGCCGAGCGGCTAAAGCAAAATGACGTGGCCTGCGATCGTGAGGAGTACAACGTTTATTATTTTAGCGCCCATTTTTCGCTGGCCGCGGCCGATGAGGTGTTTATCGGTGCCTGTCCGGTAAATGAAACCAGCCTGTGTAAAACCATTCGCTACAAAAGCGGGGCAGAAGAATGAAAATTAAGCTTCTGTTCGGTATGGCGGGTGCGATAGTCGGCGGCGCGGTTGTGCTCTTCATCTGTACTGGCGGAGTCTATAAACGCGATGCGCTGGCCTGTAGCACCGAGTTTAATTTTACCCGCAATGAAGGAAAGCAGAATGAAGTGAAGGTCAACGCCGTTGCCCAGTTCTATTTTCATCGCAACGGGACCGGCGTGACGACCTACAAGGGAGCGGCAAAGTATGAGGGCCGGAACCTGATTGTTGACAGGGATATCGATTTTACGTGGGCGCGACGGGACGATGATAAGGTGATCGTGTTGAGCTACACCAAAACCTGGCGTCGGCACAACGACAACACGCCTGATGCCCAGTGGGGAAGCTTTGCCTGGCCAACCGCCCGCTACTATCTGACGATAGCGGAACTCTCGCCTTCCGTGTGGCTGATTCAGGACCGGCATTATCCCACCTATATTTGCCGGGGTGAGTAGGGCATAAAAAAAGGAGAATGCCGGGGGCATTCTCCTTTTTATTTCAGCAGGTCTGCTTAGTCGCGGCTTGCGAAGCCCAGGATGCTCAGCAGGCTGACGAAAATGTTGTACAGCGACACATACAGGCTCACGGTAGCGCGGATGTAGTTAGTCTCGCCGCCGCGAATGATGTTGCTGGTTTCAAACAGGATTGCGCCAGATGAAATCAGGATGAACACCGCGCTGATTGCCAGGTGCAGGGCAGGCAGCTGAAGGAAGATGTTCGCCACCATACCGACCAGCACCACCACGATACCCGCCATCAGCATGCCGCCGAGGAAGGACATGTCCTTACGCGTGGTCAGCACGTAGGCCGAGCAGCAGAAGAACACAAGCGCCGTACCGCCCAGCGCCATACCGATAAGGTCACCCATACCGGCAGACAGATAGGCGTTCAGGATTGGCCCCAGGATATAGCCCAGGAAGCCGGTGAAGGCGAACGCAGACAGAATACCGACCGGTTTATCCGCCGTTTTGTAGGTCAGGAACATCAGTCCGTACATGCCCACCAGCGTCAGGATAAGGCCCGGAGAAGGCAGCATCAGAACGGTGCTGGCGGTTGCGGTAATAGCAGAAAACGCCAGCGTCAGGCTGAGCATGAAATAGGTATTGCGCAGCACCTTGTGGGTGCTGAGTAGCGATGTGCGGTCGCGTGAAGAACTAATAATACGATCCATGAGTCACTCTCTTATGACAGATGTAATTAGCGGCAAGCATAGGAAAAGGCGCGTCAGTTACAAAGTGGTTTTACCCATCTTTACTCATCCCCTTCGCGCTGAAGGTGGTTGTTTCTTCTGCATAAATCTCGTTGAGCAGAATGAACCTCGTTTTAACGGGTTTGTTCAGATCAACCTCTTATAGGTTACTGAAAAATATTGCGTTATTACAATCAGAACGCTAAGAGTAAACACGGATGGTCCTAAAACAAACTATAAGGCGAAGGAAATGACACCACAATCACGCACGCGCTTTACGCTTTCTTTGTTAACCGCAGGCATCCTGTGCGCAAGCACGACGGCCTGGGCTGCAACGGTGCCGGCAGGGACTGTGCTTGCAGAGAAACAGGAGCTGGTCAGGAACAACGGTAATGAACCCGCGTCGCTGGATCCGCATAAGGTGGAAAGCGATGTCGAATTCAATATTATCAGCGATTTATTCGAAGGGCTGGTGAATGTATCCCCGAAGGGCGACATCGAACCGCGCCTGGCAGAGAAGTGGGAAAACAAAGACAACACCGTCTGGACGTTCCACCTGCGCCCGGGCATTACCTGGAGCGACGGTACGGCGATAACCGCTCAGGACGTAGTATGGAGCTGGCAGCGCCTGGTGGATCCTAAAACGGCATCCCCTTACGCCAGCTATCCGGGCAATATGCATATCGTCAATGCGGCCGATATCGCACAGGGCAAGCAGGCGCCCGATACGCTGGGGGTAAAAGCCCTGAACGACACCACGCTTGAAGTGACGCTCACCCAGCCCAACGCCGCGTTCCTTGCCATGCTGGCGCACCCGTCGCTAGTGCCCGTCGATAAAGTATTAATCGGCAAATTCGCTGAGAAGTGGACCAAGCCGGAGCATATCGTGACCAGCGGGGCCTACACGCTTTCGCAGTGGGTCGTCAACGAGCGCATCGTCGCCGAGCGCAATCCGCGCTACTGGGATAACGCGCATACGGTGATCAACAAGGTGACCTATCTGCCGATCACCTCCGAAGCGGCAGAGGTGAACCGCTACAAAGCGGGCGAGATCGATATCGTCTATACCGTGCCGATTAATCAGTTTGCCCAGCTGAAGAAAACCATGGGCAGCGAGCTGGATGTCTCCCCGCAGCTGGCGACCTACTATTACGAATTCAACACCACCCGCCCGCCGTTTAACGACGTGCGCGTGCGTAAGGCGCTCAACATGGCGCTTGATAAAGACATCATTGCCGAAAAAGTGCTGGGGCAGGGGCAGCGCCCGGCGTGGCTGATAAGTCAGCCGGAAATTGGCGGCGTGACGCTAAAAACGCCGGACTACGCCAGCTGGCCGATGGATAAACGCATTGCCGAAGCGAAAAAACTGCTGGAAGAGGCCGGGTTTAACGCCGGTCATCCGCTGAGCTTCAACCTGCTCTATAACACCTCCGAATCGCACCAGCGCATTGCGATTGCCGCCAGCTCCATGTGGAAGAAAAACCTCGGCGTGGAAGCGAAGCTGCAAAATCAGGAGTGGAAAACGATGCTGGACACCATGCACACCCACAATTTTGATGCGGTGCGCTACGCCTGGATCGCCGACTACGACGATGCGGCGACCTTCCTGAACAACTTCCGTACCGGCGACAGCGAAAACACCAGCCAGTACAGCAACCCGGAATACGACCAGGCGCTGGTGGATGCGGCCAAAGCGAAAACAACCGAGGAGCGCGGCAAGTATTACCAGAAGGCCGAAGATCTACTGGGACGCGATGTTCCGGCGATCCCGGTCTATCACTACGTTCGCACGCATCTGGTGAAGCCGTGGGTGGGCGGTTTTACGCCGGATAAGCTGGGGTACTACTACACCAAAGATATGTACATCAAAAAACATTGAGCCAGAGAGCAGCGTTTTGCGCTGGCAAAATAGCCAATCTGCTGTTGTTTCAACCGACTAACCGCATTTTGGCTGTTTTTCAGGCAAACAAATTATTTGCCTCTTTACAGGGCGCAAGCGGATGTTTATAGTGCGCCTCACTTAGGAAGCGTGGCCGAGCGGTTGAAGGCACCGGTCTTGAAAACCGGCGACCCGAAAGGGTTCTAGAGTTCGAATCTCTACGCTTCCGCCAAATTCGAAACCCTGCGATAGCAATATCGCAGGGTTTTTTGCTTTTATCGCGTCCAGAATGCGGCAGATGAAATTTAGAAAAATTCCTGCTTTACAAGGCGCTAATAGATGTTTATAGTGCGCCTCACTTTGGAAGCGTGGCCGAGCGGTTGAAGGCACCGGTCTTGAAAACCGGCGACCCGAAAG
>NZ_JBPTTK010000058.1:0-1506 GCF_053290175.1 Enterobacter sp. 186315
GGCCTTTGAATAAGACAAAAGGCTGCCTCATCGCTAACTTTGCAACAGTGCCTGGAAAGGTTACATTTCTAAAAATTATAACGCTGACCTGGGGACCGGGAATATGTATTCATTTATCGCACGCCAGCCTATTTTTGACACAAAAATGCAGACCGTCGCTTATGAGCTGCTTTTCAGGGACGGAATGAACAATGCCTTTCCCGATGTTTCACCAGAATACGCCACGTCCAGAATGATTTCTGACCAGTTTTTATGCATCCCTGTTCCCCGTATAGCCAACAATCACAGTTCTTTTATTAATGTGCCGCACCAGATGATCATTAACGGACTGGGCGATACGCTGCCGAATGAAAAAGTGGTCATCGAAATTCTGGAAAATGCAGTCCCGGATGATGCGCTTTTCTGTGCCGTAAAGGATATGCACGACAGGGGTTACCAGCTTGCGCTCGATGATTTCACGATGGATGATGAATGGGACCGCTTTATGCAGTATATTTCTGTCATCAAATTTGATGTCAGAGACAATGACTATGAAGATATCCGGCAATATATCCACAGAAAAAGTCAGCTTCTGCAGGGCATAAAATTCCTTGCTGAAAAAGTGGAAACAAGGGACGAGTTTGAGCTTTACAGCCGGGCGGGTTTCGCGCTTTTCCAGGGATTTTTCTTCAGTCGCCCGGAAATCCTCAGAAATAAATGCCTTTCCCAGAACCCCCTGCCACTCTCCAGGCTGATGATGGAGGTGAACAGGGAAAACCCGGACTTTGCCGCGGTCGAACGTCTGCTTAAAACCGATCTGACGCTGTCATATAAAATCATGCGCTACGTCAGAAACATGCTGTTTAAATCACATGGCATAATTCAGGCGGACAATCTTACCCTGAAAGAAATGCTGATGTATATGGGGGGCAAAGAACTCCGGCGGTTTGTTGCGGTGGCCGCCCTTTCAAATATGGGGCGTTCCGGCATCAGTGAACTTTATCATCTGAGCATGGTTCGCGGAAAATTCTGCGAATTAATTGCCGAAAAAATAAATAATGTTTCATTATCCTATAACGCATTTATATGCGGTCTGTTTTCATTGCTGGATGTCATTCTTGAACTCCCCATGGACGATTTAATTAAACAGATTTCAATCCCGCAAAACGTAACTGCCGCGCTTTGTGAACATAAAGGTGAACTTTTTGACATACTGACCCTGTCGTTATGTTATGAGAAACTTAACTGGGAGGAAACCGCGAAAATATGTAATACCCTCAATATCAGCGAGTTCACTGTTATAGAAACCATGCAGGCCGCAACAAAATGGGCGGACGAGCTCGCCGTCTGTTAAGGATATTTATCACAAGACAAATCAGTCATACACATCATTTTTTTAATTAAAGAAATACCGGTGAACGCCGTTATATCCGCTTATCCAGACACAACGAGACACTATTATCATGGTAATAACTCCAACTTATTGATAGTGTTTTATGTTCAGATAATGCCCGATGACTTTGTCAT
>NZ_JBPTTK010000059.1:0-1329 GCF_053290175.1 Enterobacter sp. 186315
TTAATGAGATGGTCACTCCCTCCTTCCCAGTACTATGCTGAGGACAGGCTTTCATTCGGAGAACCATCATGGAAAACATTGCGCTTATTGGTATCGATCTGGGTAAGAACTCTTTCCATATTCATTGTCAGGATCATCGTGGGAAGGCCGTTTACCGTAAAAAATTCACCCGACCAAAGCTAATCGAATTTCTGGCGACATGCCCAGCAACAACCATCGCGATGGAAGCCTGTGGCGGTTCTCACTTTATGGCACGCAAGCTGGCAGAGTTAGGGCATTTTCCAAAGCTGATATCACCGCAATTTGTCCGCCCATTCGTTAAAAGCAACAAAAATGACTTCGTTGATGCTGAAGCTATCTGTGAAGCAGCATCACGTCCATCTATGCGTTTCGTGCAGCCCAGAACCGAATCTCAGCAGGCAATGCGAGCTCTGCATCGTGTCCGTGAATCCCTGGTTCAGGATAAGGTGAAAACAACTAATCAGATGCATGCTTTTCTGCTGGAATTTGGTATCAGCGTTCCGCGAGGTGCTGCCGTTATTAGTCGACTGAGTACCCTTCTTGAGGACAGTAGTTTGCCTCTTTATCTCAGCCAGTTACTGCTGAAATTACAACAGCATTATCACTATCTTGTTGAGCAGATTAAAGATCTGGAATCTCAGTTGAAACGAAAGTTGGACGAAGATGAGGTTGGACAGCGCTTGCTGAGTATTCCCTGCGTTGGAACGCTGACTGCCAGTACTATTTCAACTGAGATTGGCGACGGGAAGCAGTACGCCAGCAGCCGTGACTTTGCGGCGGCAACAGGGCTGGTACCCCGACAGTACAGCACGGGAGGTCGGACGACATTGTTAGGGATTAGCAAGCGGGGCAACAAAAAGATCCGAACTTTGTTGGTTCAGTGTGCCAGGGTATTCATACAAAAACTGGAACACCAGTCTGGCAAGTTGGCCGACTGGGTCAGGGAGTTGTTGTGTCGGAAAAGCAACTTTGTCGTCACCTGTGCTCTGGCAAACAAGCTGGCCAGAATAGCCTGGGCACTGACGGCGCGACAGCAAACTTACGAAGCATAAAGGCAGAAATACACCAGTTTAAACAATCATTCATCTGGTTTTGCGAATACTGATATTGATGATACAAACGGCCCACCGGCCTGTTGAGGAACCTGTAAAACGGAAAGGCTCGCTGAAGCCGTATATTTTCTGGAGGTTCATCAGGCGCGGAACTCATCGAGGCGCGGGAATAAAATCCCATTCAGACGCCGGATAGATTCAAGCAAGCCAACTTATCGTCAAAATCGGTGTTGCAAAAACGGGAGTGACCATAGAT
>NZ_JBPTTK010000060.1:0-1325 GCF_053290175.1 Enterobacter sp. 186315
GCCACTTTCTCGCGTCTGGCACCGGAAACGCAGCCAACCCCGTTTCAGCGGTGCGGCCAACGGATGTTATGGTAAATGGTGCCTAATTAACGTTGACGTTTACATCAGCAGGACTTTGATAATTAGGTCGCTGTAATCCACTATCGCCAACCGATAAGCATTGGAATATGACGCTTATATCATCCCCTGGAAGCGAGCTAAACGTAGAGTGATCCATGTTCTTCACAAGGATGGTCTTGCCTTGATTAAGGCAATATTGGTTCGCTTCTGTTAACGCAGCTTTTTTTGCTCCAGCCTGTCCCCTTACAGGTGCAGCATGAACAGATATGGAATAAGTATCTGGCCCCATGGGTAATACGCCACTTGAATTAACGCATCCTGTAAGGGAAATCATTACTGCTGCAAAGCAAATGTATTTCATTACTCTAATATCCTATGTTTTTATTTTTCTATTTATTCAAATGGTTATGCTGGTTTGTTGGGTGATTGTGCATCATCCTACTATCTTGCCTGATTAGTAATCTTTTCAAAAGGATATGTTATCAAGGGGAACAGAAGTGGTGGCAGTAACTGGGGGTGGTTGATATCCAGACGTGGATATGAGCAATGTTTTCGAGGTTAGGATCTTCTTGTGATCCTGTCGTTACCGTCGTAATCTCTTGCCCTGTAAACGAAAAAACCACCCGGCAAGGTGGTTTTTCGAAGGTTCAGTAAACCGGCAAGTTTCTGAACCGTGGTAACAGTCTTGTGCGAGACGTGTCACCAAATCTGTCCTTCCAGTGTAGCCGTAGTAATGGCACCACTTCAAGAACTCTCACAACATCTCTCGCACATCCTGTTTACCAGTGGCTACTGCCAATGGCGATTTGTCGTGCCTTTTCGGGTTGGACTCAAGTTGATAGTTACCGGAAAGAGCGTGGTAGTCGGACTGAACGGGGGGTTCGTGCATACAGTCCAGCTTGGAGCGAACTGCCTTCCCGGAACCGAGTGTCAGGCGTGGAATGAGAAACCGCGGCCATAACAGCGGAATGACACCGGTAAACCGAAAGGCAGGAACAGGAGAGCGCACGAGGGAGCCACCAGGGGGAAACGCCTGGTATCTTTAAGTCCTGTCGGGTTTCGCCACCACTGATTTGAGCGTCAGATTTCGTGATGCTTGTCAGGGGGGCGGAGCCTATGGAAAAACGGCTTTGCCGTGGCCTTCTCGCTTCCCTGTTAAGCTTCTTCCTGGCATCCTCCAGGAAATTTCCGCCCCGTTCGTAAGCCATTTCCGCTCGCCGCAGCCGAACGACCGAGCGCAGCGAGTCAGTGAGCGAGGAAGCGGA
>NZ_JBPTTK010000061.1:0-1309 GCF_053290175.1 Enterobacter sp. 186315
CGTTGACGTCGTATTTCCATGTGGTCCGTTCGTCGCGGATAACCCGGACGAACCTGCCGGATTCGGGCATCCCGCTGTCGGGGTTGATACGGGAGGTGGTGTGCCGCCACTCTTTACTGTGATGCGACGTCACCCGGCCATGCGACTGGCGCTGGTGCGCCTCGCTCTCCATCACCGCGTTCAGCCAGGTCTGGCGCCCGGCGACGTTGAGGTTTTTATCGTAGGTGAAGCGCTCTTCCCGCACGGGCTGGGTGCTGCCGGTCCAGGTGGCGTGGCTTATCTGGTCGTTCGCGGTGAGGCTGTTCACCATCGTCCCCCGGTGCGAATCGGTCAGCATCGTCAGGTTGTAGGCTTTGTCATACAGCCACTCCCGGCGCAGGGTGGCGTCCCCGGTCTGCTGCTCCGCCAGCAGCCCTGCCGGCGTATAGCGCTGGCGCAGGCTGAACCCGGCGTCACTCTTGCGGGATACCTCCTGGCCGCACGGGTCGTGCTCCAGGCTCAGCGGGGCGTGGTCGTTTAGCTGCCATGAGGTGAGCTCGCCCGTCGCCCTGCGGGTAAAGCGCTCGGTGATGCCCGCCGTGGTGCGCTGGGTGATGTAATCCCGCACTTCATCATGCGCGTATTCCGTGCGCCTGCCGTTAAGGGTCTCCGCCACCGTCCGTCCGGCATCGTCGTATTCAAAGGTGACGGTGGCAGATTCGTTGCGCGCCTCCGTCAGGCGGCACAGCGTGTCATAGCGGAACGCGGTGGCGCTGAGAATGCGGTCGCTGTCGCCCTGCGTGACCTCCTCATCCGTCACCTGGTCTGCGACGTTATAGCGCCGGTTCAGGCGGGTGCCGTCCGGGAAGGTGGTGCGGATACAGCGCCCGCCCGCGTCGTAGTCATACCGCAGCGTGCGGCCGGTGAAGTCGGTCTCGGCGATAAGCTGTCCGGCTTTGTCATAGGTCAGACGGTAGTGCTCACCCTCGGCATTGGTGATTTCGGTCAGGCGCAGCAGTCTGTCGTGGCGGCATTCGAGCCGTTCCCCGTCCGGGCGGACCACGGCGGTCAGGAGGTCAAAGGCCCCGTACTCATAGCGGGTGGTTTTGCCTTCGCCGTCGGTGAAGGCGGCAGGCAGCTTTTCGCTGTTCTGGCGCATCAGCTCGCGCACCCCGTCCGGGCGCTGAATTTCCTCCACGCTGCCCTGCGGCCCGGCATGGTTTGTGCTGTGACGAAAGCGGGTGGTGAAGCCGAGCGGGTCCTGAACGCTCAGCAGGCGGCCGAGGAAATCCAGCTCCGTCTGCGTCACCCCGCCGTCCGGGGCGATGGT
>NZ_JBPTTK010000062.1:0-1262 GCF_053290175.1 Enterobacter sp. 186315
CTAACGCCAATTTTGAGATGACCGGGATCCTGTTAGGGCAAGAAGTCCGTAAACGTAAAACTCCTCAGGAGAAGATCGCCATTATCCAGCAGACGATGGAGCCGGGCATGAATGTCTCCCATGTCGCCCGCCTGCATGGCATCCAGCCCAGCCTGCTGTTTAAGTGGAAGAAGCAATATCAGGAAGGCAGCCTCACCGCCGTTGCGGCCGGGGAAGAAGTTGTTCCAGCTTCTGAGCTTACTGCTGCTCTGAAGCAGGTCCGGGAGCTTCAGCGCCTGCTGGGCAAGAAGACGATGGAAGTTGAGATCCTGAAAGAAGCCGTGGAGTACGCTCAGTCGCGAAAATGGATAGCGCACGCGCCCTTGTTGCCAAAGGACGGGGAATAGCCCTGGTCAGCCGCACCATGGGCGTGTCGCGTGCGCAGCTGTCACTGCGAATTAACCGTTCTGCCGACTGGCAGGACAGGCGCTGTAACCGGCGTGATGACGAAGCAGACGCTGAAATACTGTCAGAGATCCTCGATATCATCAGCGATATGCCCAGTTACGGCTATCGCCGTGTGTGGGGCATCCTGCGTACGCAACGTCGTACAGAGGGACTGCCCCCCGTGAACGCCAAACGGCTTTACCGGCTTATGAGCGAGCATAATCTGCTGTTACTGCATGACAAACCAGAGCGGTCGAAGCGTGAACATAAGGGCAAAATCGCGGTGGCAGAAAGCGATATGCGCTGGTGTTCAGATGGCTTCGAGTTCGGCTGCGACAACGGTGAGAAGCTGCGGGTCACGTTCGCGCTGGACTGCTGCGACAGAGAAGCCATAGACTGGGCAGCGAGCACAGGAGGCTACGACAGTTCGACGGTGCAGGATGTGATGCTGAGGTCGGTGGAAAAGCGCTTCGGCGACGGGCTGCCGACCACACCGGTTCAATGGCTGACGGATAACGGTTCAGCATATACCGCGCATGAAACGCGGAGGTTCGCCAGAGAGCTGAATCTGGAGCCGTGTACAACAGCGGTGAGCAGCCCGCAGAGCAATGGCATGGCCGAACGGTTCGTGAAGACGATGAAGGAAGACTATATCGCGTTCATGGCAAAACCAGATGTGAGAACAGCCCTGCGAAACCTTGCAGCAGCGTTCACACATTACAATGAAAACCACCCGCACAGCGCGCTGGGATATCACTCCCCGAGGGAATATCGGCGGCAGCGGACATCGTTAACTTAAGATACAAAAGCTGTCCGGAGATGGCGGGTCAAGATCA
>NZ_JBPTTK010000063.1:0-1040 GCF_053290175.1 Enterobacter sp. 186315
AGAACTTTAGCAACAACGCCCGCGCCAACGGTACGGCCGCCTTCACGGATTGCGAAACGCAGACCGTCGTCCATCGCGATTGGGTGGATCAGAGTCACAACCATCTTGATGTTGTCGCCTGGCATTACCATCTCTACGCCTTCTGGCAGTTCGATGGTACCGGTCACGTCAGTTGTACGGAAGTAGAACTGTGGACGGTAGCCTTTGAAGAACGGAGTATGACGGCCGCCTTCGTCTTTGGACAGGATATAAACTTCAGATTCGAACTTGGTGTGTGGCTTGATTGAGCCTGGCTTCGCCAGAACCTGACCACGTTCGATTTCTTCACGTTTGATACCACGCAGCAGAACACCAACGTTCTCACCAGCACGGCCTTCGTCCAGCAGTTTGCGGAACATTTCAACGCCAGTACAGGTAGACTTCGCAGTCTCTTTGATACCAACGATTTCAACTTCTTCGCCAACTTTGATGATACCGCGCTCTACACGACCGGTAACAACGGTACCACGACCGGAGATGGAGAATACGTCTTCGATTGGCAGCAGGAATGGCTTGTCAATCGCGCGCTCTGGTTCTGGGATGTAAGAATCCAGGAAGCCAGCCAGTTCGATGATTTTTGCTTCCCACTCTGCTTCGCCTTCCAGCGCTTTCAGCGCGGAACCGCGAACGATTGGAGTGTCGTCGCCTGGGAAATCGTACTGAGACAGCAGTTCACGAACTTCCATCTCTACCAGTTCCAGCAGCTCTTCGTCATCAACCATGTCGCATTTGTTCAGGAACACGATGATGAAAGGAACGCCTACCTGACGACCCAGCAGGATGTGCTCACGGGTCTGAGGCATTGGGCCGTCAGTCGCAGCAACAACCAGGATCGCGCCGTCCATCTGCGCAGCACCGGTGATCATGTTTTTAACATAGTCGGCGTGGCCTGGGCAGTCTACGTGTGCGTAGTGGCGAGTCGGGGTGTCATATTCAACGTGGGAAGTGTTGATGGTGATACCACGAGCTTTTTCTTCTGGTGCGTTATCGATCTGGTCGAA
>NZ_JBPTTK010000064.1:0-1030 GCF_053290175.1 Enterobacter sp. 186315
AGGTAAACATCCTCGCCCACGCGATCCTGGGCGGAGCCGTTGCGGCGATGCAGGGCAACAGTGTGGCTGCGGGAGCTGCTGGCGCGGGTGTAGGTGAGCTTGCTGCGCATGGGATTATGGCGTCCCTTTACCCGGGCAAAAAAGCCAGTGACCTGGGGGAGGACGATCGGCAGCTTATCAGCACGCTGGCAACGATATCGGCGGGAATGGCCGGAGGGCTGGCGGGTAATGGCACCTCTTCCGCGGCTGCGGGTGCGCTGGCGGGGAAGAATGCGGCTGAGAATAATGCCTTGAGCAAGGACAAGCCCGGTATCTTCGACATTAACCCGATGCTGAAAACGGGGGTGGTAGATGAAAGTGGCGATCCGCTGAAAGGTGGGGGTGGAATAGCTAAAGGTGGCAAATCTAAAGATACTCAGATTTGGACAGAAACCAAGAAAGCAGAACCTGTAGGTAATGCCTATGGACACTGGACAAAACATGGGAAAGAATTTCCTGAATATCAGAATGCGAAGCAATATGTTGATGCTGCTCATAATTTTATGACAACCCCACCATCAGGTACTCTGACTAAAACTCGACCTAACGGGGATACGCTGTATTACAATCCTGCGACCAATATCTTTGCCTCAAAAGATATTAATGGCGTGCCACGTACAATGTTTAAACCAGAGAAAGGCCTCGAATATTGGAACAAGCAATGATGAACAATGACACTTACCCTTGCCCATGCTGTGGAAACAATACGATAGATGAGCCGGGTTGTTATGAGATTTGCCCTGTCTGCGGATGGGAGGATGACCCAGTACAGTCCGCTGACCCAGATTTTTCCGGTGGTGCAAACTCTCCTAGTTTAAATGAAGCAAAGCAGGCGTTGAGTAAACAATGAGTTAAATCTTTGATCCCGGCCCCTGCGGCGGGATCTTCGTTTTACCCGTCAGCCCCTAACCGGCTCGATCCATCACCGCGACGGGCCAGGGGAAAGGGGCGAACAGCGGCGATATTCTCATCAGCGGCAGCCAGCTGAAAG
>NZ_JBPTTK010000065.1:0-821 GCF_053290175.1 Enterobacter sp. 186315
AGGCACTGTTGCAAAGTTAGCGATGAGGCAGCCTTTTGTCTTATTCAAAGGCCTTACATTTCAAAAACTCTGCTTACCAGGCGCATTTCGCCCAGGGGATCACCATAATAAAATGCTGAGGCCTGGCCTTTGCGTAGTGCACGCATCACCTCAATACCTTTGATGGTGGCGTAAGCCGTCTTCATGGATTTAAATCCCAGCGTGGCGCCGATTATCCGTTTCAGTTTGCCATGATCGCATTCAATCACGTTGTTCCGGTACTTAATCTGTCGGTGTTCAACGTCAGACGGGCACCGGCCTTCGCGTTTGAGCAGAGCAAGCGCGCGACCATAGGCGGGCGCTTTATCCGTGTTGATGAATCGCGGGATCTGCCACTTCTTCACGTTGTTGAGGATTTTACCCAGAAACCGGTATGCAGCTTTGCTGTTACGACGGGAGGAGAGATAAAAATCGACAGTGCGGCCCCGGCTGTCGACGGCCCGGTACAGATACGCCCAGCGGCCATTGACCTTCACGTAGGTTTCATCCATGTGCCACGGGCAAAGATCGGAAGGGTTACGCCAGTACCAGCGCAGCCGTTTTTCCATTTCAGGCGCATAACGCTGAACCCAGCGGTAAATCGTGGAGTGATCGACATTCACTCCGCGTTCAGCCAGCATCTCCTGCAGCTCACGGTAACTGATGCCGTATTTGCAGTACCAGCGTACGGCCCACAGAATGATGTCACGCTGAAAATGCCGGCCTTTGAATGGGTTCATGTGCAGCTCCATCAGCAAAAGGGGATGATAAGTTTATCACCACCGACTATTTGCAACAGTGCC
>NZ_JBPTTK010000066.1:0-722 GCF_053290175.1 Enterobacter sp. 186315
TACGGCGAACTGTCGCTCAAGATGATTCGGGATAGCAACGTGCTCATGACCGCCACGCTTATACCGGTGAGTCGGCTGCTGGCAACTGACCAGCCCCAGCTCTTTCATGAGTCTGCCAGCAAGCCAGCGCCCCATCTGGTAGCCTCTCTGGGTTGCCATTGTGGCGATGCTTCTTGCTCCGGCAGAGCCGTGGCTGATGCCATGCAGTTCAAGTACCTGGCTGCGTAATACAGCCCGTCTGCCGTCTGGCTTTTCAGGACGGTTTTTCCAGTATTTGTAGCTGCTGCGATGGACCCCGAACACATGGCAGAGAGTGGCCACAGGATAACGCGCCCTGAGTTTCCCGATTATCGAGAACTGTTCAGGGAGTCTGACATCAAGAGCGCGGTAGCCTTTTTTAATATTTCATTTTCCATTTCAATACGTTGTAGCTTTTTCCTGAGCTCACGGATTTCAATTTGTTCCGGGGTAATGGGGGAGGCTTTTGGTGTTTTTCCCTGCCGCTCATCACGTAATTGTTTCACCCATCGCGTCATTGTGGAAAGGCCGACATCCATAGCGCTGGCTGCATCTGCCACGGTGTAATTCTGGTCAACGACCAGTTGAGCGGATTCGCGTTTAAACTCTGCGCTGAAATTTCTTTTTTTCATTATGGCACCTGTGTTGTTCTGAGGTGAGCATATCACCTCTGTTCAGGTGGCCAAATTCAGTAAACCACTTCA
>NZ_JBPTTK010000067.1:0-711 GCF_053290175.1 Enterobacter sp. 186315
CTGGGATCGCAACAGCCCGAAAAGCCCTGAAGACACCTCCTGCTGGGTGCGCGTATCCCAGGCATGGGCGGGTACGGGCTTCGGCAACCTCGCCATTCCACGCGTAGGCCAGGAAGTGATTGTTGATTTTCTCAACGGCGATCCGGATCAGCCCATCGTAATGGGCCGTACCTATCATCAGGACAATCGCTCCCCGGGCGGGTTGCCCGGCACAAAAACCCAGATGACCATTCGCTCAAAAACCTATAAAGGGGACGGGTTTAACGAGCTGCGCTTTGAGGACGCCACGGGAAATGAGCAGCTGTACATGCACGCTCAGAAGAACATGGTGACGGAGGTGCTCAATGACCGGACCACAACGGTTAATCACGATCACAACGAAACGGTAAAGAACAATCAGTCGGTTACGGTGGTTGTTGGTCAGACGGTCAACGTGGGCAGCACGAAAGAAGGCGGGCACGACCAGAAAGTGACCGTGGCTAACGATCAGACGATCGCGGTGGAAAATAACCAGACGCTGGATGTGTTGCAGGATCGCGCAAAGACCGTGGGCGGCAATCAGACGGCGACGATTACGGGAAATGATACCGAAACCGTGATGCAGGATCGAAGCATTACGGTGCAGAAGAACCTCACCCTTGATGTGACTAACGCCACCTGCATTACCTCGGGCGACAAAATCCAGCTGATCTGCGGGGCCAGCTCCAGCTC